>JALONJ010000025.1 GCA_025455045.1 Microscillaceae bacterium
TGATTATCAAGAGTTTCAGATTCTTCGCTTCGCTCAGAATCACTGAAATTGATAAATTTCAGAAAAAAGATTTTCACTCCTGAAAAGTGGTGAAGAACCCAAATTATTCTTCTACAAATTTTACTTTGGCATAAATATCCGCTAACTTTAGTTGAATATCGAGGCTTTGCAAATGAATCATATCATTGGGTTGAGTAAAAGAATTGATTTGCCAATCGCCGTTAGCTTTGTGAAAATAAACATCGACACTCATCGCATTTTGGGCAACCAATACATACTCTCGAAAACTCGGCAATTGGCGATAAATCGTAAATTTTTTGCCTCTATCGTAGGCTTCAGTAGCTTCCGACAACACTTCTACAATGAGCAAGGGATTCAAAATGGTGTCAAATTCTTCGTCCAAATAGGCCGGCTCATTGGCAATTACGACCAAATCAGGGTAAAAAAAACTGTTTTTTTCGGGGTTATGCACTCGCAAATCGGCTTGCGCGATGAGGTAATCTTTATCTCGCAAATGATACCAAAGTAAGCCATTCCAATTATGGCAAATAATATTGTGATTGGTGGTTGCTCCTGACATAAAAATTGAATGATTGTCCAAAAACTCATATTTACCAACTGATTCGCGCAAATTTTTACGCTCATTTTCCAAATATTTTTGGGCAGTATCAGTCAGCGCAAGGGTAGCTATCATAAAACTTTAATTTTTATAAGTATCTGATTATCAATTGATTAGCAAATTTTATTTAAAATCTTTTTTCTTTACTTAAAAATATAAAAATAATTATTCTTTTGCAAGATTTATTTTTTTGATAATAAAAAAAGCCAATTTTCTTTCAATGGAAAACTGGCATTTTAATAACTACTTGATTGTCAGTTATTTATGTATATTCAGAACGATTTTGAACGCTGATTAAGCAGATTATTATGATAGTTATGATAAAAAACCTAATCGGTTATGTTTCCAAACTTAGCAGATAGCGAAGTGAACATTATACATTATTCACTATTCATTATTCCTTCCGCATCATTTTGTAGGCATTTATCAAGCCATTGGTAGAGCTATCGTGGGAGTTAATTGGCTCATTATCAGCTAGTTCTGGTAATATTTGATTTGCCAATTGTTTGCCCAATTCTACGCCCCATTGGTCAAAACTAAAGACATTCCAAATGATGCCTTGCACAAAAATCTTGTGTTCATACATCGCAATCAAACTGCCCAAAGTACGCGGAGTCAGTTTTTTGAATAAAATAGAATTAGTCGGACGATTGCCCGAAAATACTTTAAAAGGTTTCAAAAATTCAATTTCTTCGGCGGTTTTGCCGGCTTTTTGCAATTCGGTTACTACTTCGGCTTCGCTTTTGCCTTTCATCAAGGCTTCGGTTTGGGCAAAGAAATTGGACAATAATTTAGGATGGTGGTCGCCAATCGGGTTTTGACTGATTGCCGGAGCCATAAAATCGCAAGGAATCAATTTTGTACCTTGATGAATCAATTGATAAAAAGCGT
The DNA here is from genome assembly GCA_025455045.1 of Microscillaceae bacterium. GTDB lineage: Bacteria > Bacteroidota > Bacteroidia > Cytophagales > Microscillaceae > JALONJ01. The sequence continues at coordinate 1,511 of JALONJ010000025.1, forward strand.
GTTGCCCGTTGGTGCCGGGTTCGCCCCAAATAATCGGACCGGTCTGATAATCAACGAGTTGCCCATTGCGGTCAGTCGATTTGCCATTGCTTTCCATATCGCCTTGTTGGAAATAAGCCGCAAAACGATGCAAATATTGGTCATAAGGCAACAAAGCGTGGCTCTCTGCCCCCATAAAATTATTGTACCATATCCCCAACAAAGCCAAAATCACGGGAATATTCTCATCTAACTCACTTTCGGCAAAGTGGCGGTCAATCGCGTGCGCGCCCGCCAATAGCTCCTCAAAATTTTCGAAACCAATGGCACAAGCAATCGACAAACCAATAGCCGACCACAAAGAATAACGCCCCCCAACCCAATCCCAAAAGGCAAACATATTGGCGGTATCGATGCCAAATTTTTCGACTTCGGTTTTGTTGGTGGATAAAGCCACAAAATGCTTTTTGATAAAGTCCTGATTTTGAGCCGCTTGCAAAAACCAATCTCTGGCACTGTTGGCATTGGTCATTGTTTCTTGGGTGGTGAAGGTTTTGGAAGCAATGATAAATAAAGTGGTTGCGGGGTTCAGTTTTTTCAAGGTTTCGACGAGGTGCGTGCCATCGACATTCGAAACAAAATGCACTTTCAAATTGGGTTTTTGATAAGGTTTGAGGGCTTCCGTTACCATCAAAGGACCCAAATCGGAGCCACCAATACCAATATTGACCAAATCGGTAATCGGTTGGTCAGAATAACCGCGCCACTCGCCCGAAATGATTTTTTCGGAAAAAGCCTTCATTTGGGCTAAAACGGCATTTACCTCCGGCATCACATCAGCCCCAGCCCCCCCTTGCCCCCCCGAAGGGTGGGTAAGAATGGGTGTATTGGCGCGATTTCGCAAAGCAATATGTAAGACTGCCCGATTTTCGGTTTGGTTGATTTTTTCACCCGCAAACATGGCGGCAATGGCAGATTTTAAGCCACATTCTTCGGCAAGTTCCAACAATAAACTTTTGGTTTCTTGAGTGATTCGATTTTTGGAATAATCAATCAAAGTATCTTCAAAACACAAAGTAAATTGATTGAATCTTTCGGAGTTTTGGGCAAATAAATCACGCATTTGCACATTTTTCATTTGGGCGGCGTGCGTTGTTAGCTTTTGCCAAGCGTGGGTTTGGGTAGGGTTGATATTTGGTAGCATATCTTTCAATTTGGCTTTTTGTTCTTTTTTTGTAAATTATTCATAATCAGCAGATTACGAGATAGATTATTTGAATCTTTACACAAATTTAGAGATAATTGTTAATTTTAGAGAAGTTTATCCGTTTTGCTTTTGATAATTTTATAAACCCTTGATTATCAATGATTTATGAAATAAAATCAACCATTTAAACCCAGCAATGAAGCTATTTTTCAAACTTAATATTTTCATAAATTTCGCTCAGGGCTAGGGAATAATCCAACAATTTGAGTTGGCATCCAGCCCCTCATAATCAATATTGAGCCACTCATTGGGCGTATCGGTGCGGTTAAATACCGAAATCGTAGGGCGGTATTGGTCAATGAACACCATTTGCTGTAAGCTACTGATTTTCTTGTAATTAGCCGATTTATCAATAAAATCAAACTCTTGAGTAGTTTTAGATAATACTTCTATCACCAAACTGGGGTTCAAGGTAGCGTTCATTGTTTTGCGGTAGGTTTTGAATTGTGTTTCGCCACACACCACCAACACATCGGGATTGTAATTGGCAGTTTGCCCCGGCACAAAAACCGGATGATTACTGCCATATACTCGACAGGGGCTATTTTTTAATAATTGGTGAAGTATGCCAATCACATTAGACACTAATAACTCGTGAAATTCGCTTGCATAACCCATAGAGATAATTTCGCCGTTATGGTATTCAATTTTATATTCACATTTTTCAAAAATATCCAAAAAATCTTCAAAATTAAGTAAAAATAACAAAAAAAGTCGGCATTGTCAATCAGAACTCAATAAATACATAACTCATTGACTGTGTCTGCCTTTGGCTGATCATCCGCCAAACGCGGACACGGTCAGGCAATTAAATAATTCCTAATTATTAATTCCCAATTCCTTAGTTGGCTGATTTTTGATGAGTTCGAAGGCTTGCCACAAAGGTCTGTCGATTTGGTTGCTCAGGTCGGAGGCAGTAGTTTGGCTGGAGCAATCGGGCAATACCCCGCGCCGCGATTGTTGCTCTACTGCCAAGTAGTACGCCCATTGCGGAATTCGGATTTTGAGTCCGAGGTCTTTGCGCAGCAAAGTATGCCACAACCCACTGGTATTGCCGGTATAACCGCCGCCGGTTTCTTCGCCAATAAATATCGCGCGATGATGATGGTGCAAAACCGCCGCTACCTCTGCTGTTGCCGAAAAACTTGCGCCATTGATTAAAGTGTAAATTTTGCCGACAAAAGCATTTTTTTTTGGCATTTGCGTGTATAGATTGGGGTGCGAGGTATGCAAAAACTTGCCGTTTTGGGCTACGCTTATTTTGCCAAAGCCCTGATAATGAGAGGTTACCTCCAAATAAGCATACATTTTGAAAGGTTGATTGAGCAAATAACTCAGCAATAACAAAGCAAAATCATCATCACCACCGCCATTGTCGCGTAAATCTAAAATCAGATTTTGAGTTTTTTGCCGAGCCAGTGTAGCAAAAGTTTGGTGCAAAAATTCAGGAAAATCTTGCTTGGCGCGCCGCAAAGTATTTTTATCAAAAGTTTTGATTCTTAGGATTGCCGCCCCAAACTCGGGCAGTTGGTCAAACCGCAAAGGTATATCCACACCCCGATTTTGCTCGCGGTTTTGATAGTTTTCCCAAGTGATTCCATACAAGGGTAAGGTAAGAGATTTTGAATTAAATGGCTGATAATCAATGATATAAGTATCTGAGGCAAAACTATCCAATAAGCCATACCAATAGGCAAAGTGTTGCTCTAGGTAGCGAATTTTACCACTCAGATTGTCGCCATCTGCCCCCGCCGAAATATATTTCAACATTCGCGGTAGTAAATCAGCGACCTTTTCGCCATTGATACGCAAGATGCGACTACCAACTGCCAACTGCGGAAATAAGGACGATTTTTGGGAGATAATCAACTGATTTTGAATGATTTGCACCGCAAGCGGAAATAACTTAGCCTTCGCCAACAGCGTTTTTTGCATAGTTTCGTCAAGCCCAATTTGGGTATGTCCGCATTTGATTTGTGCTACCCAAGGACTGAGCAGTTTTACTAAATCAACGCTATTCATCGGTTGTTTTACTTGCGCAAGCACAATCGCCAAACTACTGTCAAGTGCCGATTTTGGGGTATAGCGATACAAACCCGGGTGGTATTTTTGTAAAGTTTGGTAGAGGGCAGTTATTTCCTTGCGCACCACTTCGGGGCTATGGGTAGGCGATGCAGCTGACCAATCAGCTTGTCTTTGGGGCGAAGATGCGGCATTGCAAGCCCACAGCCAGCCGCCAAGGCTCAAAATAAGCAAGTATTTCATTTTTTTAAAGTTATATGGTGGCTCGAATTTAGCAAAAAAATGCAAAAAAACTAAACTCGCAGACGGATAATTGATGGTTGGCGGGATTGAGATTTGTTGGTTTGAGGGTTTTTATAAAATAGGTAATTCGTTGATTGTCAAGATATTATGATATTTATTTTAAAAATTTCTGCCAAAAATATGCACGTTAGATGGCTGGTTTTTGAACACAAATTACTAAGTCGGCACTTGTCGCAAATACAAAGGTTTCGCCGGTTCGTGAAAAACCAAAAGCGCGTTCAGTGTCATAAGGATTGGTCAGCAAATAGGTGGTTGAGTGATTATTCTGTATTAAAATATGAGTGTTATTTCCAAGCTCTTTGATTAATACTTGGTCTCCACCAGTTGTTTTTTTATCAAGTATGTCAGGATATTCAAATCCACCACAAACTACCTGCTTACCAGCCAATATGCCAATTCCTTCTACCAAACCGGTTTCGTAATCCCATTTTTCTGAATAATAATCCTCATAATCTCGAGCGATTTTTTCTCCACTTAGGCAATCAAATAAACCTCGCCCATTACTTGATAAAACCAATAAAAGGTTTGTATTTTGATAAAAACCAATTTCTCTCAATCCTCCTACGCCAAAGTTAGCAATTTTTTGCCACATTTTTCTTTAATTTAAGAATCAAATTCCCAATAATTTAGCAAGGTAATTTATTTTATAAATCCTTGATAATCAGCATTTTATACTCTTATTTAATTGCTGATGAGGGACTTTTCTATGAATATAGTATTCAAAACCAAGCTCATCAAGAAGCCCAATCAGCACGCTGATAACGCGGATTTTACGGATAAAAACGGATTATAAAAATCAGGGTAAAATCCGTATCATCTGCGTTATCGGTGTGCTTCAGTCATTATTTAATGGCTTAAGTCGCTACAACTCATAACTCATTGGTTATCAATTATTTACAAATTTATTTCAAAATTATTTATATCAAAAATTATTTGAAAATTCTGAAAAGGTTTGAAGGGTAATTTTTTTATAAATGTTTGATAATCAAGTAGTTATGGGATTTTGCATTTATAAAGTCAGGTCAAGTCTTAACTTGTATATGCGCTAACCCCACATATTTCATTTCACTTTAGCTCGAAATAATAGTACTTTTTCCTTAAATTGCTTCGCAAAACAAAAATGAATTGTATGATAGAAAACCTAACAATATCCAATAAAGCTACTCAACTTGCTGAATTTTTGCAAGAATACGCCACGCATCCGCATTATCAAGCTCCCACCGGCACACATTTGCACGCCAAATCGTGGCAAACCGAAGCTCCTTTGCGAATGTTTTTGAATAATTTGAACGCCGAAGTAGCCGAAAATCCCGAAAAATTGGTCGTTTACGGTGGCACGGGACAAGCCGCCCGCAATGTAGAAGCCGCCCAAAAAATCATTGAAGTTTTATTAAATTTAGATGACCATCATAGCCTTTTGGTGCAATCGGGCAAGCCGGTTGCCGTGTTGCCTACGCACCCCGAAGCCCCGCGCGTGTTGATTGCCAATTCCAATTTAGTCCCCAAATGGGCAACTTGGGAGCATTTTGAAGCCTTAAAAGCCAAAGGTTTGATGATGTATGGGCAAATGACCGCCGGAAGTTGGATTTACATAGGCACGCAAGGAATTTTGCAAGGTACTTACGAAACTTTTGCGGCTTGCGGACGACAACATTTCGGCGGGAGTTTGCAACATAAATTATTGGTTTCGGGCGGTTTGGGCGGAATGGGCGGCGCGCAACCCTTGGCAGCAACCATTGCCGGAGCTACTTTTTGGGGCGTGGATATAGACCCGCAACGGATTGAGAAACGCCTGAAAACCAAGTACATAGACCGAATGACCTACGACTACGAAGAAGCCAAAAGTTGGGCATTAGCCGCCAAAAACAAAGGCGAGGCTATTTCCATTGGTCTGGTAGGCGATATAGGCGATGTGTTGGAAAAAATTTTGCAAGATAACATCATTCCTGAGGTACTGACCGACCAAACTTCGGCGCACGACCCCGTTCACGGCTATGTTCCCAATGGTTTGAGCCTGAGCGAAGCCGAAGCCTTGCGCCAAGCCAATCCCAGTCTTTACAAAGAAAAATCCTTAAAAAGTATGGCGCGCCACGTCAGTTTGATGCTCGAGATGCAAAAACGGGGCAGTATTGTGTTTGATTATGGCAATAACCTGCGCGAATATGCCCGCGAAGGCGGCTGCGAAAATGCTTTCAATTTTCCCGGCTTTGTACCGGCATACATCCGCCCTTTGTTTTGCGAAGGCAAAGGTCCGTTTCGCTGGGTGGCTTTGTCGGGCGACCCCGAAGATATTTATACTACTGACCAAGCTTTGCTTGAGGCTTTTCCTGACAATACGCATTTGCACAATTGGCTCAAAGCCGCCCAAGAACGGGTAGCGTTTCAAGGTTTACCGGCGCGAATATGTTGGCTGGGGTTGGGAGAACGCCAAAAAGCCGGTTTGATTTTCAATGAATTGGTGCGTTTGGGCAAAGTTAAAGCTCCGATTGTGATTGGGCGCGACCATTTAGACTGCGGTTCGGTGGCTTCGCCCAACCGCGAAACCGAAGGAATGTTGGACGGTTCGGATGCTGTTTCGGATTGGGCATTGTTGAATCTCTTGGCAAATACCGCCGGAGGGGCAACTTGGGTATCATTCCACCACGGCGGCGGCGTAGGAATGGGCTACTCGCAACACGCCGGAATGGTAGTGGTGGCTGACGGCTCCGACCGCGCGGCGCGTTGCCTCAAGCGCGTTTTGTTTAGCGACCCCGCGATGGGCGTAGTGCGCCACGCGGATGCGGGTTATGAAACCGCCCAAGCATTTGCCGAAAAATTTGCTTTGAAATTATAAAAAAATGGGTGATGGCATAGGGGTAGATTTGGGTTGAGTTGTCTTATCAACAAAACCATAAAATACCATATAATTATGAAAGCATTTGCCCATATTTTGACTCAAGCCAACACTTATTCCGACCATCTTGCCATTGCTTGGCAAAACCTCCAAACGGTGGAAAATGAATGGAAAAAAGTGAGAAACTTCCGAAAAAAACCAAATCCTAAAACCAAGTAAAATAAATGCTCAAAATCTAAAAAAGGTTTTGAGCATTTTATTTTGGAATCTACGAAATTAATTTTTAAAAACTGCTAGAAATATTGTCAATACTTCGGACGGTTTTTATAAGTAATTGATTGTCAGCTAGTTATGCTATTTTAAATATTTTCTATAACTGACTGGTTATCAAGTACTTAACGAAAAATTTGGAACTAGAAACTCGAAACTGCTCGAACTACTATCTTTTCAACAACATTCAAAATGAGATTGACGTTATTAGGATTGAATGAATTTGTTTGCTTAAAATTAAATGATCAATGAAAAAATTAATCTTTGTTTTTTTTGTTCTTTCCCTATGGGCTTTTGTGGGCAAAGACCGAACCGACCTTTTGGCGCAAAAATGGCAAATGGAAGAAATGCAAGTCGAGGGTAGAAAATATAGCTCCGAAATGATTGAACGACAACGCCAAAACGGGCTTGTAACTATTTTGCAGTTTAATAAAAACAATACAGTCCTCGTCATTGTCAAAACCCCCAAAGGCAAAACCACCAAACGCAACAAATGGCAATTTGCGGACAATCAAACCAAACTAATCATTCAACCCGAAGGCGACGAACCGCCACAAACCTTTAGCATTGACAAAATAAGCAGTAAAAAACTGATACTCTCGATTATAGACAATGGGGCTAAACAAATTTTTACTTACAAAGTACTCAAAGACTAAACAAGCAAAGAAATAAACAAAGCCAATTTGTATAAATAATAAAACATTGATAATCAACTACTTATCAGTAAGAAAGCGTGTTGCTAGGCACGCTTTCTTTGGCTAAAGTGTTTTTCAACTTTTCTTTTTGTGTTGATTGACAATGACTTCTATTTGGGTTTTGGGTAGCCAGCCGGTAATCTTGCGAATGATTTTTCCTTCGGGGTTGATAAAATAATTGGTCGGGAAGGTTTGTACTTCGTACAAATCTTGCGTGATTTTTTGCTTGTCGGCTATCATCGGAAAAGTAGCCTTAAAATCACGTTGGAAATCTTGCGAAATTTTCTCGCTTTGTCCGATGTTAATGACCAATAATTCAAAATCTGGGCTTTTGAGTGCCTGATACGATTCTTGCAACAAAGGAAATTCGGCGCGACACGATTGGCAGAAATCCGTCCAAAAATGTAAGAGTACAACTTTACCTCGATAATTTTGCAACGATTGGGTGGTCTGGGCAAGGTCTTTCAGCCTAAAATCGGGGGCAACATTGCCGGGTTTGGTGCCGGGCAAACTTCCACAAGTAGTCAAACTCCCCAAAACTATCAGCCAAAGGATATTTTTATAATACAGTTTCATTTTTTTTATAAATTGAGTTTTATCCAAATTAATCAATTATTCATTGCTTTGTTCGGAATCAAAAACATTGCCTTTAAGTTTATGGTTCTAAAAAAGCCAACAAATATTTTGGGTAATAAAAAATTATGCGTTTTCAAATCAAAACTTTGGTGCAACTGCCTCATTATGAGGTATTTGCCGGTTTTAATCGAGACTTGTTTATGAAACTTGCCCCACCGTTTCCGCCCGTAAAGTTACAACGATTTGATGGGTGCAAAACCTCAGATTGGGTGATTTTGGAGTTGAATTTTATTTTTTTTAAACAAACTTGGGCAAGTCTGATTACCGAAGACCAAACTAGCAATGAGGAGATTTATTTTATTGATGAAGGCAAACAACTGCCGTTTTTTTTGAAGTTTTGGCGGCATCGCCACCGAATTGTTGCGCAGGGTACGCAAACCGTCATCATTGATGATATAGAATTTAAGACCCCGAATCGGTTCAGCGATTTTCTGTTTTTCCCCTTACTTTATTTACAATTTGCCTATCGGATTCCGATTTATAAAAATGTTTTTAAAAAAAAATCAAGTTAATTTAACTTGATTTTTTGTAACTGATTGATTATCAGTTGTTTATAAAAAAAATAAAAACACAAGTACGTCATCTTGCGTGGAATTTTGTAGGCTTTTTTGTTTTTGGAAAAGTAATAACTCATTGATTTTCAAATAGTTACAAAATAATCCTTAAAAATAGCAAATTAAAAAAACACCACGCAAGATGACCACTTTGGGGTTTGGAGCATTTATACCGTCATCAACTCGGCTTCTTTTTTGCGCTCAAGCTCATCAAGTCTGCCAACAAATTCATCGGTCAGTTTTTGGACTTTTTCTTCGGCGCGTTTGACGGCATCTTCCGAAGCCCCTTCTTTTTGCAAATCTTTCAAAGAGCCATTGGTATCTTTGCGAATGTTGCGCACACTTACTTTACCGGCTTCAATTTCATTTTTTACTTGTTTGACCAAAGCTTTGCGGCGTTCTTCGGTCAGAGGCGGAATATTGAGGCGGATTGTTTCGCCGTCATTTTGGGGGGTAAGCCCTAAATCGCTGTTTTTGATTGATTTCTCAATTTCGGAAATCATTTTTTTCTCAAACGGACGAATCACAATTGAGCGCGCATCGGGCGTATTGACCGTAGAGACCTGAACCAAGGGGGTTTCTACGCCATAGTATTCCACCTTAAGCCCATCGAGCATTGAGGGGCTGGCTTTGCCGGCGCGAATTTTGGTCAATTCTTTGAGCGTATGTTGCACCGCTTTGTCCATAAGTTCTTTGGCTTCGTCCAAGAACATCTTTATTTCCTCTTCCATTGTATTTGATGGTTTCTGTTGAAATTAAAGTATTGATTAAAATTAACTTTCTTTAGCATTGATATTGTAGGAATTGATATAAAATAAGCAACAATCAAAAATGCAATTAATTGAAAATCAATTGGTTATATGTTTTTTCAATTCCTTATTTCAATATTTTTTAAAAAAGTTTCTCGATGATTTTAAGTAAATATAAAATGCCCCCAATGCTGATTATGAGGGGTTTAAATGATTATAAATTGAATATCTCATCAGGAGTCATTTCAAAATCGGAGATTGCCGGATGTGCCGTACAAACATCGCTATCGGTACAAATTTTGACTTGCTTAAACGAGTGATAGACTTTTACCAGCTTAAACTCAGGAAAAATATGCCATACCACTTGAACTCCGGCTTGAAAATATTGCTGTAATTTTTTTTCAACTTCATTGATGTTGTCAAATGTAGAAATAATTTCGGCTACCCAAGCCGGAATCGGCTGTTGGTCTTGGGCGGCGGCTTTGATTTGACTCTGCGTAAAAAAAGCCAAATCGGGGCGGCGTACTTGAGTAGGTGAGAGTTGGCAATCGGTTTCGGCTAATAACTCGCCACCTGCTTGATAACTAGCTGTCTTTACAAAAGCCCGATTCATATTTTGAATCATATATCTCTCAGTATTTTTCATTGCATTTTTTTTCACCAATTGTCCATTATCCCATTCATAAACAGACCCATTGCGGGGTTTCCACACCAAAAACTCCGGCAACGACATTTTGCGTTTGGAGTGAGTCGGGTTTTTGAAAGTTGAGCTAGTTTTTCCCATTGATTAGCAAAAAAAATTGTTACAAAAGAATGAAATTACTTTACAATAGTTCGTAGAGTTTCTAGTTCCGAGTTTCTAAGCCCCCCTGTGCGCTAGAGGCGGGCTGTTAAGTACTGTTTTTGAGCCAAATTATATTCGCCCTTAAACCCCAACCCTACGCCGTTGTTTGTGTCCACACAAGCAACTTCACGCCGTTGCTTGTATCCCCACAAGCCACTTCACGCCGTTGCTTGTATTCCCACAAGCCACTTTACGCCGTTGCTTGTGTCCACACAAGCAACTTTTGGATGTTACTCCATCGAAATCAAAGTACCTACTTCTTCACCCTTGACCACTCGAAGGAGGTTGCCGGATTTGTTCATATCAAATACAATAATCGGCAAGCCATTTTCTTTGCAAAGAGTAAAAGCCGTCATATCCATTACATTGAGTCCGCGCGCATACACTTCTTCAAACGAAATGTGGCTAAAGCGTTGAGCGTCAGGGTTTTTCTCGGGGTCGGCAGTATAAACACCATCTACTCTAGTGCCTTTCAAGACTACATCGGCTTCAATCTCGATGGCGCGCAAGCTGGCGGCAGAGTCCGTAGTAAAATAAGGATTGCCGGTACCGGCGGCGAATATAATCACTCGACCTTTTTCCAGATGGCGAATGGCGCGGCGGCGAATAAACGGCTCACAAATTTGTTCCATTTTGATTGCCGACATCAGGCGCGTAAATACCCCCTGCCGCTCGATGGCACTTTGCATCGCCATACCGTTGATTACCGTAGCCAACATTCCCATATAATCACCTTGTACTTTGTCAATGCCTGAGCGAGAGGCTTCTTTGCCGCGATAAATATTGCCTCCACCGACTACAATGGCAACTTGTACGCCATAATTGACCGCTTCTTTGATTTCGAGAGCGTATTGTTCCAACTGCGCCGGATTGATGACATAGTTTTGTCCTTCGCCGGCGAGGGCTTCGCCGCTTAATTTGAGTAGTATGCGTTTATATTTCATTAGATAAGTAAATTGCTATTTTGTGTAATAAGCTGATTATCAGTCCATTGAATTTAGGATTGCATAAAAATATTTTGAAATAATATTTTTGTAAATTCAAAATTGGGCAAATATAGACAAAAACCTTGTTTTATCAATTGCCAAATTAGTATTTGATGTTTAAATGCTTGATAATCAATGGATTAAAAATATTTAGGGATTTTTACAACTTGGCAGGCATAAGGCTTGGACTTTGTGCCATACGCTAAGGGTAAGGATTAAAAATCTCCAAATCAGCAAATTTTCAAATCAACCATTGAAATACATAACTTGTTGATTGTCAATTACTTAACTAATAAATCTATTGCTAAAACCAACTATATATTTACAACTTCATTGCTTACAAGGTTTTGCTCACTATTTTTGTCAAAAAATTGGCAAACATTATGAATATTGGCGATAGAGTTAGACTCATACACTCGAGCGAAGAAGGTGTCATCACTCGGATTTTGGAGAACCGAATGGTAGAAGTAGAAATTGAAGACGGATTTCACATTCCGGTCAAGATATCCGAAATAGTAGTGATTTCGCAAGAAGAAAACCGACAATTTGGCAAATACAAAAATCTGACAAATGATGTCAAAACCGCCGAAGAACCCAAAACCGTAGCCCATAAAGGGATTTTTTGGGCAATTTTGCCTATCAACGACCAAAAATACTCGGCTTATTTGGTCAATAACACCGATTTTGACTTGCCTTTTAGCTATGGCGAAGAGCAAAACGGAGTTTATAAAGGCGTAATATGCCAAATTTTGAAATCGCGTAATTATCTCAAAATCAAAGAAGTAAGCCTGGGCGAGTTTGACCAATGGGGCGTTTTGGTTTTTCAATTTTTGTTTTTTACGCACGGTACGCAAGTTTTGCGTGAGCCACTCCTAAAACGGATGCGTTTGCGGGCAGCCACTTTTTTCAAAAGCAAATCTACTGCGCCCTTGCTCAACAAAGAAGGCTATGTAGTTCAGATTGACCAAGACGAAAAAACTACTCCCGTGGAGGTTACAGTAGAAAAAGCACCCGTCATTGACCCTATAGCTCTCAAAGAGCAAATGCTCACCCCCAAAATAGTTGAACCAAGCCCCAAAATAGAAACCCTTGTCAAAAAACCGGCGATGGAAGTGGACTTGCACATTGAGGTTCTACACAATAACGTAGGCAATCTCAATAGCAGTGAAATTTTGCAAATTCAAATTGCCGCTTTTGAAAAAAACTTTGAAAATGCGCTGGCGAGTGGTATGAATGAGATAGTATTCATTCACGGTGTAGGCAATGGCACACTACGCCAAGAAATCCAAAAGCGATTGAGCAATAATCCGGCAATTAAGTTTTTTCAAGATGCCAAAAAAGAAAAATTTGGCTATGGAGCTACGCTTGTGGCTTTTAAATAACTTGAATTCAAGGTAATATTTTTTTTATAACTCATTGATAATCAATTGGTTATGTTTTTAAAAAGTTGCTTCAGCACTTTTTAGGAAAATTGTAACACAGGCTGTCTAGCCTGCTCTCGTCAATGAGTTTGAGTTTGGAATAAAGCTACGAATTTCCTGAAAGTGGGTAAAGAACCTTTCAAAATTAATATTTGATAATCTCTATTATTTTAAAAAATTGAGTTTAATCCTGAGTATCGAGACTTCTACCAAAACCTGCTCGGTGGCTTTGCACCAAACTGATGGGCAATTGCTAGGCGTGAGCGAACTCTATCGCGGGCAATCTCACGCCGAAATGCTCACTACTTTGCTAGAAAACTTGCTCAAGGCGACAGGCTTTGCTTTGGCTGATTTGTCGGCTATAGCAGTTGCCAAAGGACCCGGCTCTTATACCGGCTTGCGAATTGGCGTGGCTACGGCTAAGGGTTTGGCTTATGCTTTGGAACTACCGATTATTGGTATAAATACCTTAGAATCAATGGTTTATGCTTTGCAAAGCAAGGTGGTGGGTGAGTATTGGTTTTGCCCAATGATTGATGCCCGCCGAATGGAAGTCTATTGTGGTATATGGGACAAAAATTTGGATTGTGTAGAGCCTACGCAAGCCAAAATTATTGACGAAACTTCATTTGCCGATATTTTGGCTAAAAAATCAGTTATTTTTTTTGGTGATGGGGCAAAAAAATGTGAGTCTGTCCTCAAATCAGCCGCCAATGCGCATTTTGTTGCTGATTTCAACCCTACTGCCCAGTCGATTGGGGCATTGGCGGTACTACGCTATCAGGCGCAAACTTTTGAAGATATGGCTTATTTTGAACCTTTTTATTTGAAAGATTTTGTGGGGAAGAAATAGTTGGCTCTCGGTATCTCAATACTTCGGATAATTTTTGTAAGTGCTTGGTTATCAATTATTTAAAAATTGTAAGACAGTTTGTTTTCAGCTCTATGATTTACTTCAATTACTAGCGGCTTCATTGATTTGTTGGGCAAATTTTTTATAATATTTAGTTGCATTATTAATAATTGCTTGGGTTTGACTGCTCGGATAATCGCTCATATCAACCATAGAATAGTTGTCGCCTTCGCTCCATTTGAGGACTTTGCCTTGGCTAAAATAAACCTTTAAACGGCTTTGTGGTGGGGAATTACTCTCGATTTGTTGTTCGGTATAATAGACTAGATCGCCGGTTTTGTCAAAATTGTATTCTCGATGGTATTGGGTACGGTCTTTCTCGATGCGGATAATTACTGCCATCAAGAGGGCTTTGGGGGCTTGTGCATCTCGGCGGTCAATGGTATAAAAATATTTTTCAAATCGTTGAAAATACTCGGCTTGGTGAGTAGCAAAACGATTGGCATTAAACTTCAACTCGTTGAGATGAAACTCCCGCTTCTCGATGTGATTGGCAATGTATTTTTGGGTCTCTTCGGCAGTTTTCAACCCATCGGTTTGGGCAAATATGGGGAAGACAAGCAACAATAGCCCCAAACTGCCAACAATCGCCCCAAATGATAGATGTGGCAATGGCTTGATTATCAATCCATTGGCGGAAAATTTATAATGAATAATTTGGGAAAAAAAAATCCGATAGCTCATTTTTCTAAAACATTTAATATATCTTACGAAAAAAAGATGCCATTTGGTATATAAGTAATGAGTTAATTATCAAATGTGCGAATATGCTGACGTAATATGCTGATTTTCAATAAGTTATATTTTTAAAAGTATTGACTTTACTTTTTGTCTATCTCGAAAAATGGTAGGAATTAATACTGCTATACAAAATATGTTTTCATACAAAAACGCTAAGGAATGAGTTAATTATAAGATGTGCTGATGTGCTAATGTAATACATTGATTATCAATTAATTCATAAATCCAATTGTTTACTTTATTTTATTCTTGTTCCTTAGGAATTAGGAATTAAGAATTGGGAATTATTTAATTGCCTGATTTTCAATTGATTACGTTTTTAAAAAGTTTACTTTATTTTGTATTTATTCCTAAGATGCAAAAGGTTGATTATCAATGAATTATGTTTGTCGATTTGAAATTTGTTGAAAAGTAAGCCCTTGATTATCAGCCAGAGGCAGGCACAGTCAAGTGATTATGGTTTTGGTTGATAAAATAATTGCGCGCCGGATGGAAGCCGCAAGGGAGAGACCCCGCCTTCGTCTGCGCCGCCTGCCTAGCGGTGGGTTTGCAAACCCACCGCTAGGCAGGCGGCGCAGACGAAGGTGAGGCTCTATACACGACAGCCGGAAATCGCGCCCAGATTTTTGTTTTGAAAAATTATTTAGTCAATTGATTATCAGATATTTATAAAAAAAGTTGATTTATGAAAAAAGCATTTGTAACAGGCGGAACCGGTTTTTTGGGTTTGAATTTGGTGGAAATTTTGTGTGCTGAGGGGTGGGAAGTGTATGCTTTGCACCGCAAAAGCTCTAATCTTAAGTATCTTGAGCGATTTTCGGTGAAGCTGGTAGAAGGGAGTATTCGAGATGCTCAATCTTTGCAGAAAGCCTTGCCTAAGCAGGTAGATGCTTTTTTTCACGTGGCGGGCAATACCAATCTTTGGTATCGAGGCAATGCCGAGCAATATGAGGATAATGTGGTAGGTACGGGCAATGTAGTGCAGGCTTGTTTGCAAAATGAAGCACAAAAATTGGTCGTAACCTCCTCAGTATCAGCCTTTGGGGTACACGACGGGCGGATTGATGAAACCACGCCCTCCAATGCCGAAAGTTATTTTGTGAATTATAATCGCACCAAATATTTGGCGGAAAGAGAGGTTGATGAAGGGGTGAAAAACGGATTGGCGGCTACGATTTTGAATCCTTGCCAAATAGTAGGCAAATACGACCAAAATAGCTGGGCGCAATTGATTAGAGGGGTGTATCGCAAAAATCTACCCGGAATACCGCCGGGGGGTGGGTCTTTTTGCCACGCGCAAGCGGTGGCTCGCGCCCACATCAATGCGGTAGCGCAGGGTAGGGTAGGGGAAAGGTATTTGTTGGGCGGGGCAGAGGTGAGTTATTTGATATTTATCAATGCTTTGCAAAAGATTTTGGCTCGTGAGCCTTATCATCGGGCAACTCCGATTTGGGCTTTGCGCTTGGTAAAGTGGGTCAATCAAATGAAGGGCTGGTTGAGTAATGAAGAACCGACTATCACTCCCGAAAAATATGAATTTTTGATTAGAGGTATTCAAGTTGATGATAGCAAAGCTCGCCGCGAGTTGGCTTATTTGCCTTCGGATTTGGAAGTGATGCTCCGTGAAAGTTTTGAATGGCTGGAGGCGGAGAATTTATTGTAATTTTTTATAAAATATTGATAATCAATGAGTTGCGATTTTTTTATCTAATAATATCAATACTTCGGATAGTTTTTTGTGAGTAATTGATAATCAACAAGTTATATCAATCAAATGTTTTATGTAACTAGCTGATTATGAGATACTTAGTAATAACTCGGAACTAGAAACTGTCTGAAATATTAAATATTTAATGACAAATGAGTTATTGAAAATACCCCAAAAATTAATACACTACTTTTAAAGTTTTGAACCAAGCATTTTCGCCAGCTTGCTTGAGCGTAAAACCGTTTTTGTTGGCTTCCAGAACCACGGGTGGGTCTTGAGTACTGCTATTTTCGGTTTTGATGTTTAATTGTCGGGTTTGCTTTTTGATGGTTTGCCAGTCGGCGGCGGTTTTTAAGTCAAAAAATTGCCGCATATCGGTTTTTTGGTCGTTTTCGCTCAGTATTTCGGTGATGTTGAGGGCTTCGACTTTGTAGCGTTTTTGGGTACTGCCGGGGAGTTGGATTTCCCAATTATTTTTTTGGAGGCGTTTGAGTGTAATGGTGTCCTGATAGCCTTCGGCGGCTATGGTGCATTGTTTGGCGTTGGGTGGTAGCAGATTGACAATGACAAACACAATGATAAAAGTAATATCCATAAATATTAGAGAGATTAAAAACCATACAAACCACTGATAATCAATGATTTAGATAAAGTTGATTGGGTAAATTCATATATAAAATGCAGGCAAAGTTAAGCATTTTGAGTGAAAATAAAAAAAATCATAACTATCTGATAATCAGATAGTTATGATTTTTATCGCAAAATTGGTTTATTTGTTTATTTTCAAGGGCTTGGTTTAGCTTTTTTGGGCTTCGCCTTTGACTTGCTTCATCACATTGTCGTGTTGGTCTTTGAAAGCCAGATGTTGGCTTTTCATTTTTTCGTGAGCTTTGCGAAACTCGGAATGTTTTTCGATGAGTTTTTGATGTTTTTTCTCAAAATCTTCGTTGGTAAGTTGTCCGTCTCGATGATTTTTGATTAATCCGATGTGTTCGTTCAAAATTTTCTCGTGTTCAACAATGTAAGCGGCGTGTTTTTGCAAAAAAGCATCGTGTTCTTTGGTAAGTTCAACATATTGGTCAAAAATAGGGTCTGGTTTTACATCGGCGGCTTTATAATCGGCGTTCCATTGTTTAAATTCAGCTATCAAGCCTTGATGTTCTTTGTCAATGGTTTTTTGTTCTTGCACAAGGGTTTGGTGTTCGTCTTCCAATTTTTTGTTGAGTTCCATATTGGCTTGAGTACCACCACCACAAGCCAAGAGAGCAAATAGGATAAAAAAGTAAAGATTTACAATTGCGTATTTCATAATTCAAAAGGTGTTTAAATAGTTTTGTAAACAAATGTAAAACCTTAAATTAACAAAATCAATCCATTTGCCTAAGATTCGTGATTTGAAGATATTTGGGATACAATTTACATATTCATAATCCATTGATTATCAGGTATTTACGAATTATAAATAAAAATACCGCCCATAAAGCGGTATTTTGTTGTTTTTAGCTATTATGTATTACTTATTTTTTAATCTCCGGTTCGTTCAGTTGAAGTTTCAAATTTTTAGTTTTAAGATGATTGCTGCCCCGCATTGTTTCGCTTTCCGATGATTCGGCAAGTTTTTGCGAAGTACGCCCGCGCCGGCGTTTCAACTGAAAACTATTGGAATTGTCCAAAGGATTAGCACTTTTGAGATTTGAGTTGGAGCTATTTTCAATCAATAAAACTTGCCCGATTTTCACTTCTTCCTCTACTGCCAACTGATTCCACATTCTCAACAACCGTGGCGAAAGATTGTAAAGGGCGGCGATACTCAACAAAGTTTCTCCGGCTTGTACCAAGTGCGTTTTGGGCTGAGTAGTCGTTTTTAAGTTGATTACTTCATTGATATTGCGCAGGCGAAGCATTTGCGCCGGATAAATTTTATCGGTAGGTTTCAAATTGTTCAATTCCCGCAATAGCTTCACCGTCAAGCCTTTGTCCTGATACATTCGCGCTATGGAGTACAAGGTTTGCCCATTGATTACGGTATGGTATTCGGGCATTTCATCTTCGGGAGTATTGATAAAGGGCATAGGTGAATCGGGCTTGGTTTGCGCGTTTTCGACTAGCATTTCCCGCTCCTGTTCTTCAATTATTTTACGAAGTTCGGCTTGATTGATGGGTTGCAAAACAACCTTGTTTGACTGATTTTCTTTATCCAAATCAAGATAGGGGTCTTTTTCTGAAGGGTTTTGTTGTGGAATCACCGGCTCAACTTCAAGTTCTTGATTTTGAGGAATGATTACAATATAGGTTTTATCTTTGGGTACTCTATTTTTTCGTAGCCAGGGATTATATTTGCGGAGTTCTTGGACAGGAGTACCGGTTTTTTTGGCAATCTGCGGCAAGGTTTTATTGGCTCCACGGGTATATTGCACCAGTTTTACTTTGAGTTGGGGGTTTTGTTGCAAAATATTTTCCAACAAAATCTTATGCGCCAAGTATTTGCGGATAAACGGATGACTCTGTTCGTCAATTTGCACTTCTTGTATGCCAATGATTTCATCGCGGCGCGTATAGTTTTGACGCAAAAACTCCTTAGCTTCTTTAAAACCCAAATCTATGGTGAGCATATTGATAAGCCAATTTTTGAAATACAAATTGGTGCGTTTGAGGTATTTGGCCGCTACTCGGGTGGTGCTAATGAGGTTGAGCCGTTCATCTACTTTGTCATTCATTTGCAAACCAAATTCTTGGGCTATGTCATCTCTAATTTGCCAAAATCGTGCTTGTTCAATTTGCGTAGCCCCAGTAAGCAGATTATTCTCGAGTATTGCCAAATACTTGTATTCTTCGGGCAAGCCTTCTTCGGTCAATATCTTCCCTACTTCATTCAAATACAATTGGATTTGTGAAGCATTTTGCTGTAAATATTGCCGGTTTTTTAACAAAAAATTGATTTGTGATTGAATTTGCCGGCGAATTCCTTGATTAAGATGTAGGCGCATACTGCCTAAACCCATTTCTTCCGGCACCTCGATGGGCGCGTGGGCAGGTTTGAGAGAGAGCGTGCATAGCAAACACCCGAAGGCAATAGCCATTCGAGGTATTTTTTTGAATAAAAATCCCGTCATTGTTTTGGTGTCATTTGAGCAAATATACGTTGTTTTTGGAAAAGTGCAAGACTAAAGTCCAAAAAAACTTATTTGAAAAATATCTACGAAAATTTTTGCCAATAAGTTAGGCAAATCGCTTATTATTTGTTTTTAATTTTTTGAAAAAACAAGTTGTACACGAATTTATTTAAGTACTTTGTCTTTCTATAACTATCTGATTATCAATGTTTTATAAATATAGCTTAAATCAGGCTTTTGTTCATTAGCCAAAGCGGAATACACAAAACCTAGAGCTAAACGATAACCAATAATTCAATGGATTGTTTTTCAAAAAAAGCGGAATTTAAAAACTGTAAAATCACTTAACTATGTTATAGGAAATAATACTACTCTTTACCCTTGGTAAAATACAAAATTCCCGATTTGTCGGTCCACCAATGATAACCAAAGGTAAAATCGATGGCAGGAATACTATGTTGGTTTTGTTGATATACTTGCATCAAATCCGGCTGATAACCATAATTGAAATCCCGAATCGGTTTGTCATACTTGCCATACAATTGCGCTTGCCAACCGGCTTTGATAAAATATTTGTAAGGCACGCCGGTATCATCTTGCAAACTAGCCTGCGTATCGGTCAGAATCAAGTCGCGGATGTGGGTAAAATTGGCAGTGTGCATCAAATACGAAGCCGACTTGGTGAGGGCAATCTTTTGTCCAAAACTTTGGATAAATTTAGTGAGTTCGGTTTTGACTGTCATCGCCTCGTTTGCCAAATCTGTCCCGAAGTAGTACAATTTTTGCGAACTATTCTTATTTTTATTTTTGAACTCAATACATACCCCCCATACCAAATTAAATTTGCTTTGATAGCCCAACGAAGTATAAGTCAATTTGCCCGATTTTTCGAGAAATATTTTTTGAATTTTGATGATTTCATTGTCGGTTCTCGCCAAAAAGACTGCCAAAATTGGTAAAACTCCCTTCAAATTAGTGTTAAAAGCCCCGCTCATTCGCGCTGTGATAAAATAATTGCGTTGGAAAATTTCGGATAAAGCATAACGAATATTCAAAAGATAATTTTGTAAAAAAGCTCCTTTCAAGGTTTTAGCAGTGGGTAATTCGCCCACTTTCTCGAGACCAAACAACAGATAATTTTCACAATTTGGAAATAACTCATAAGCGTTCAAAAAATCGGGACCGCTAAACGGATAAAACAAATTGTGCGGGTCATTATTCAAAACCACCAATTCTTTGTCGCGCCACGTGCGCATTTTTTCAAGCTTTTTGCTTTCCAAATTTGTCCAAGATTTATTAAATTCAGTTTGGTGTGTCCGAACTGCCGCGCTTTTCTGCCAATCGCTGTAGCTTGAGTCGCTGATAGGCAAAGCGGCGAGGAGTTTTGAAACGGCGGTAGCTTCGGCATCGCGGAGAATGGTATCGGCTATTTTGGACGATTTGACTTGAGGTGGGTAAGACCTAGCCTTCACAGAGTTTATCGGTACAAAAAACATATTAAATATAGCTGTCAGCCCTAGCAGCAAGCCTCCACCTATCAATAAAAAAGGTGTTAAACGATGTTTTATCATTTTTATAAGTATTTAATAATCAAGCCCATAGCCAAAATTTTCCAAATTTAGAAAATATTTGAAATATCAAAATTCAATTGTAAAAATGATTTGCCAAAATCAGATAATTTCTCTACAATTGTTGAAGTTTTTGAAGAAAATAGTTGCGGCTGGATTGATACTCTCATACAATTTATTGATAATCAAATAGTTGTATTTATAATGCAGAAATGGCGGAATTGGTAGACGCGCACGTTTCAGGGGCGTGTGGGTGCAAGCCCGTGTGGGTTCGAGTCCCACTTTCTGCACTTGATATGCCGAATTTTTTATACGCAATCAAAAGCAATTTTTCCAACAAAAATCGCTTTATTCAACTCCGACAAAGTTTAAAACTTTGCCGGAGTTCAAAACCAATTAATTTAGGTGCATTTCAAATTTATTACCTATCACCCTCCCCGCCTCGGCGGGGAGGGCAGGGTGAGGAAAAAGAAATGCGTAAATTTGAAATGCACCCATTAATTTTAGACATCCATAAAAAAAGGCTTCTGTATATCAGAAGCCTTTTTTCTTTCTATTCCATAATAAGTTGATAATGAGATAGTTATGAAATTTCACTGCCTTCAGGAAAATAAATGACTGTACGCTTGATAGGATCGGTATTTGCCAAATCAATCATACCGTAGCCTTTATGCGTATAAGCTCCTAAACCACATTGAAACACAAACTGTTGGACTTCCGGCGCGGCATACAGCACAAAAGGGAGCGTATAACCTCTAACCTCCAACTTGATACGGTCTTGTTGAATCGTATAAATGCGCGCAAATTTTTTGTGGTCTTCTTTGATTTTTTTCAAATAAATCTTATCCGGTATAATCTGAAATTTAAAAAAAGAAGCAATCTGTTCACTGCTAAACAAGCCACTTTGCTCCATTCGCATCATTGTTGAGTCGTACAACAAATCCGAAAACTCGTCATCTTCGGGCGGAATAAACTTTTTGGCGTGATAGTTATCCTTTTCCGGCTCGGTAAGCACCAAAGGCGAAATACATACATACTTGACTTGGTCGTCAATTTCGGGGAAACTTTCTTTCTCTACACTTTCGGGAATCAAGCTCAACTCACCAATTTGAACCTCCGGCTGATGAAAAATTTGTTGAAGTAAATAGTCAATAAATTTAGGCTCATAACTCGATACCACCAAAGTTACTTTGTTGGAATAGAAATGAAGCCCCTGGCGACTGATTTTGGTTTGACCTTTTAAGCCCGAAAAATTATAAAGTTTAAAGTTTTTAAAAGAAATATCCTTTTGCACCATATCCTTGATGAACTGGGCAAGCAAGTGTTGGTGGTGAAAAGGCACCCAACCCCCTCTGTTTTTTAATAAAAAAACTAATCTTACTCTCACGATTCGGTTGTTTAAAAAAATTCTAAATAAAGCCTTTATATCCTGTATTCAAAACAAAGTAAGTTTACAATTGTTTAAAATTTTTTTTAAATAATAGTTAAACTTTCATTTTATAGAAATCAGAGGGCTAAAAATAGCAAAATTCAGCATAAAAATAGGATAATTTCAAGATTATATAATATGCAAATCGCTGATTATCAATCAATTAGCTAAAATTAAGTTAAAAAAATAATCTGCCCCCAAAAAAACCTCAAAACCTTTACAAAATTAAGTAATTTGATTATTTTTTGGCAAAAAATAACCATTTTCTTACATCAATGACGCACCATCAGCCGCTTGCGCCTTGAGTTGCAAAACCTCTTTTTTCATTGATTTAGTATAATCGTAGCCAATTTGGAAAATTTCCTCGGCTTTTCCCAATTTAAACGGCGTAATATTTTTTAAATCAATTGGCTCAATCACCAAATCACACCGGCTAAAATTAGCTCGAGCATTCGAATGCATTACCAAGTTAAAACACCGAGCCATCAAAGAACGGGTCGATTTGATAGGTTGATTTTTATCAAACGGATTCGTATGCACTCCTATTATCAACTGACAATCAGCCTCCAAAGGCTCTACAACCATACTATTGATTACCCCACCGTCAATCAACATTTTGCCCTCAAATTGAATAGGGCTAAACATCACCGGCACACAACAAGATGCCAAAATCGGCTTTATCAATTCCCCCTCCGAAAAATAAACCAACTCCCCCAAATTGACCTCCGTTGCCGAAATCGTCAAAGGAATTTTTAATTGATTAAATGAGTTATGCGGCAAATACTTCAACAACAAAGCCGTCATTTTTTCCAAATTAAAAATACCCGGCATTTTGAAAGGCGAAGGGCGAAAAAAATCACTCAATTTCAAATCACTTATAATCTCCAAAATTTTACGCGGCGCATAGCCCTGCGCATACATTGCCCCCACCATTGCTCCAGCACTCACCCCTGCCAGTCGATTGGGATAAACCCCCAACTCTTCCAAAGCCTCCAAAACTCCCAAGTGCGCAATGCCCCGCGCTCCACCACCTGATAACGTAACCCCAATTTGCATAATTTACTCCTTTATATATATATATATATAGTATGTGTTAGCTTCAAATTAAAAATTTGGGCGCGATTTCCGGCTCTCTGGCAAGCCCAGAGCCTCGCTTGCGCGCCTGCCACTCCCTAGCGCGGGGTCTAAGCCCCACGCTAGGGAGTGGCAGGCGCGCAAGCGGGGTCTCTGCCCTACGGATTCCATCCGGCGCGCAATCAGCTCTTGAAATACACTAATTATTTGAAAATCAATGATTTACAATACTCTAAATCGATATTAATTTCTCAAAACCAACCAGAGAGAGACTCCAACCCTAACCTTTCTTGCAAAGCGATGAAGATTCACATTTTGATGCAACAGTTTGATTATCAAGTATTTACCCCCAAAGCCACGCCTTTGGTGAGACAAACGCTTAGAAACTCCCAACTTCACAAGCTATGGTCTAGTGATTCATTTATTCTAACGAAAATTTTAATTAAGAATTTTCAAAAAACTAACTCTCCTGATAGTAGTTTTATAAATACTTGATAATCAAATAGTTATATATATTTCAAAAATACTTAAATTTGCTTTTAAGCAAATTGCCCATTAAATTTGAGAAAAATAAAAATCTATGATTGAGCCAATCTTAATTCCAAATCTGGGCGAAACTACCCACGAAGCTATTTTAACCCAGCTATACAAAAAAGTCGGCGACTTTGTCGAAGCTGGCACCCCCGTAGCCGAAATCGAGACCGACAAAGCTACCTATGAAATAACCAGCCCCCAAAATGGCTATTTGCTTTGTTGGGTTGCCCGCCCCAATGATACTATCCATCCCAACGAGCTAATCGCCGTTGTTGGCGATAAAAATGCCGATTATCAACCAATCTTGCATAGATACAATAAAATAGCCTTACTTGTAGCCAACGATTTTGTAGAAGTTTATCATCCGCAATTAGGCCAAGATGTTTTTATAGCTCCTACCGCTACTGTAGTGGGCAAAGTCAAGCTAGGCGATGAGTGTTCGGTGTGGTATGGGGCAGTATTGCGCGGCGATGAAGAAGAAATCATCATAGGCAACCGCACTAACATTCAAGACACTTGCGTGATTCACGCCGACCACCACGAACCCACCATTATCGGCGAAGGCTGTATTATTGGCCACGGAGCCATTATTCACGGGGCTACCATTGGCAATAGTACATTGATAGGAATGAGAGCCACTGTTTTAAATCGCGCCAAGATAGGTAATTATTGCATCATTGGTGCGCACGCCCTCGTAACCCAAGATATGGAAATACCCGATTATTCAGTAGTAATGGGCTCACCCGCCAAAGTTGTGAAGCGTATTTCGCACGACCAAATCAATATTTTTAAACAAGGTGAAGATATATACGTCCAATTGGCAAAAGACTACCTAGCCGGAAAATACTTATCAGTAAAGTGATTTTTCTAAATATACAAAGCATTTATCCGAACAAATTTTTTGCCTTAATCACTCATACATTACCTTCAACCACCTTACCTGATCGTTATCCACAAGTAAATCTTGTGTAAAGCACAACCAAAATTCCCTCACTAACCCACTGGCAGTCAGGTATTTATTGGGCGGGCGAAAAAAAGTTTCAAAAAAGTTCGGAAAAAATTTGGAAGTAGGGTTTAGATATTG
>JALONJ010000026.1 GCA_025455045.1 Microscillaceae bacterium
AAAAAGGTTTTGATTTGTTTCCATATTTCATAAACCTTCGAAAACCCATTTTTTGTTCCCAATACAACCAACTTATAACCTAAATGTCGTGTAATAAAATTCTTCACTCCTTTTCTGGAATTGCCGAAGGCAATTCCATTGGATTTGTTATATTGAGCTTAGTGAAAAATCTTAAATGCTTGATAATCAAGAGTTTAGATTCTTCGCTATGCCCAGAATAACAAAACGCCCAATTAGCCGATAATTCCGTAAATAAAAATATCTCAAGTGATTAAAATTTAAAAAAACGCTTGAAATAGTTAAAATTATCACTTTATAAATCTAATATTGCGTAAGGATTTAATCTAAAAGTTTAACAATTATGGTCTTAATTGCCGATAGTGGCGCAACCAAAACCGATTGGCGACTCATCAAAAATGCCGAGCACATAGAAGCCTACGCTACGGCGGGCATCAGCCCTTATTATCAGAATACCGACCAAATAAAACAAATGCTTGAGAGTCAATTATTATCACAAAATATTGATAATCAAGGAGTTACAAATATTTATTATTATGGTACAGGCTGCTCAGTCCCCGACAAAATAGCGGTTGTTCATTCGGCAATCAGTCAAGTATTTCCCCAAGCTCAGGTCGAAGTTACCCACGATTTGTTGGCTTCGGCGCGGGCTTTGTGTGGGCATCAGGCGGGTATTGCCTGTATTTTGGGTACAGGAGCCAATGCTTGCTTCTATGATGGCGAAAAAATTGCCAGCGAAGAAAACAGTTTAGGCTTTATTTTGGGTGATGAAGGCGCAGGAGCTTATTTGGGTAAACAATTGATTATCAGTTATTTGCATAAAAATCTGCCCGAAACCATTTATCAACAATTCAAAACCACTTATCCACAAGTCAATCGTGCCGAAGTATTAGACAGGGTTTACAAACAGCCCTATCCAAGCCGGTATTTGGCAAGTTTTGCGCGATTTATCGCTGACCATATTCAAGAGCCGTATTTTCAAAATCTGGTTTTCAAAAGTTTTATTGATTTTTTGGACAAATACGTAATGGTATTGCCTGATTATCAGCAATATCCGGCGCATTTTACCGGCTCGGTGGCTTATCACTTTCAGGCAATTTTGCAAAAAGCCCTGCAAACCAAAAAAATTACTATAGGAAATGTCTTAGAAACTCCTATTCAAGGTTTGATAAACTATCATTTGCAATAAAATTTGGCTTTTTTGCTGGATTTATTCATTTTTCGACTATAATTGTGATATAAAACCTTAGTAAATTTGTTAAAATCATTACTTAATTAAAAAATTAATTTTATGTTTAAAGAGTTTCAGGCTTTCATAATGCGCGGCAATGTGATGGATCTTGCCGTAGGGGTAATTATTGGCGGAGCTTTTGGAGCCATTGTCAATTCATTGGTAGCCGATATTTTGATGCCGGTTTTGGGACTTTTGACCGGAGGTATCAATTTTTCGGGTTTGTCGTTTACTTTTGGCGGGGCAGTAGTTGCCTATGGTAAATTTATTCAAGCCGTATTTAGCTTTTTGATTTTGGCATTTGCCATTTTTTCAATGGTCAAAGCAATTAATTCTTTGCAAAAGAAAAAAGAAGAAGCTCCCCCCGCACCTGCCGCACCTTCGGCACAAGAAGTACTTTTGGGTGAAATCCGCGATTTATTGAAAAATCGCCCTTAATTATTAAAAATCCATAACTACTTGATAATCAGGTAGTTATATATTTATGTTTTTTTAACAAATCAAACCTTAAATTTTATATTTTTGAAAACAATTATGGATTAATTCGTTAATCGGTAGTTGTTTTTTTTATTTACTAGCCAAAGTTTATAATTTTACAAAGAAGGTTTTTAATTTTGTATAAGTATTTGATTATCAATTAGTTACAAAAATAGTGTTTGTAATCAACAAATCTCCAATTCACTAAATCACCCAATAAATTATGTCTGTTACTGAATCATCATCTCTGTACCAAAATTTAGAACAAATGCCTTTGGCAGAATTATTGGCAAACATCAACCGCGAAGACCAAACCGTACCTTTGGCAGTGGCGCGAGCCATTCCGCAAATCGAGCGTTTGGTGAGCCAAATTGTCCTGCGAATGAAAACCGGCGGGCGATTATTTTACATTGGTGCCGGTACAAGCGGGCGTTTGGGTATTTTAGATGCTTCGGAGTGCCCGCCTACGTATGGCGTACCCTTTGATATGGTTATTGGTTTGATAGCCGGAGGTGATACCGCCATTCGCAAAGCCGTCGAATTTGCCGAAGATAACCCCGACCAAGCTTGGCAAGATTTGCAGGCTTATCAAATCAATTCAAATGATAGCCTGATTGGTATTGCTGCCTCGGGGCGCACACCTTATGTAATAGGTGGGGTAAAAACTGCCCGCGAAAACGGCGTTCTTACAGGTTGTATTACTTGCAATCCCGATTCCGAACTAGCAAAATGTGTTGATTACCCGATTGAAGTCGTAGTGGGTCCAGAGTTTGTAACCGGCAGTACCCGAATGAAAGCCGGAACTGCTCAAAAACTGGTTTTGAATATGATTTCTACCACCATAATGATTCAGCTCGGGCGCGTAAAAGGCAACAAAATGGTCGATATGCAATTGGCAAACCTCAAACTCGTGGATAGAGGCATCAAAATGGTAATGGACGAACTCAAAATCGAATATGCCGAAGCCCAACAATTGATTGAAAAATATGGCAATGTGCGTAATGTACTGGACAATGTAAAATAAATTTTCAGTACTTTATGTAAATCATTGATTATCAAGCAATTATTAATATTATTTAGCCAAAATAGTTTTGGTAATAATGTAAGTTTTTTAGTTTTTTTTAGCCTTTTTTCAGAAGCCTTCGTAAATATAGCTTAGAAACCTTACTAATCAAACTTACTTTATTTCATCATTTAATTTTATAAAATATGAACACAAAAAACTATTTGGCTTTAATCAAATTATTTATTTTCGCCTTTGCCTTTTTCTTGGCACAATTGAGTTCGGCACAAAATGTAAGTGTGCCTAATTTTTTATATAGCGACAATATTGAGGATACCCGCAAATTAATGGATGCTTACTTCGGTCCGGGCTATAAAGCCATCGGGGCAGGCTTCAATACGGCTTGGTTCAATACTGCCGAAGTCCACAAGCCCGGGCGGTTTGATATTAAAATCTCGACTGGTTTAACCTTTGCCAATAAAAAAGATAAAACCTATGATGCCCGCGCGCTGGGCTTATCCGATAATTTCAACTTCGATGACCAAAGAATTGTAAACCAACTACCTTTTTCACCTACTGTTTTTGGCGATAATATTGAAGGGCAACGTTTTTTTAGCCAGCGCAATTTAGATGGTAATTTGCCAATTAGTGATGAACACCAATTGGCGCAAGGCAATGGCATAAGTTATGCACCTACAGCCCTTGTTCAGGTAAATGTGGGCGTTTTCAAAGGTACCGAAGTAGCGGTTCGTTTTGTTCCCAAAGTGGGCAAAGATGAAACCAAGGCAAATGTCTTGGGTTTTGGTATCAAGCACGACATCAAGCAATGGATTCGCAATTGGTCTTTGGCTAACTTTGATTTGGCGGTCGGTTTTGGATTTACCAGCTTTGGCTTAGATTTTGGGGTGTGGATGGATCCTGAAACTCGTTTTTTTACTGATGGTGATTTAAGAGGCGATAGCGACTCCGATAACCTCGATTATAATGAGAATGCTTATCGAGACCTAAATCAAAACTTAAATTTCCGCACCAATGCTTACAACTTCACGATTTTATATTCCAAGAAAATAGTCAAAGGTTTGACCGTGTTTGGCGGACCGCGCTACGATATGTCTAAAACTAAATTCAAGACCGAAGGCTTGTTTCCGATTGCAACCATTGAGAATCAGAATTCTAATTTCATTATCGACAATCGTGATAATTTGATAACTACCGAAACCACCTACAATCAAATCGCTTTAAATGGCGGACTTCGCTGGCAGACCGGAGCTTACAATATGGCTTTGCAAGGCACGCTTGCCAAATATCCGAGTATCAATTTTAGCTTTGGTTTTGGCTGGTTTAATAAATAATTAACCCATTTTTTAAAACTAAATCGCGCATTTTTTTGTATTTTTATTATACAAAAAAATGCTTTTTTATGCACGAAATTGAGCCTTATTACAATTGGGAAAAATACTATCGTGCCGATGAAGATGCCCGATCACCTTTTTATGGTTGTCAATATTCCAATATGTACGAAAACACCATTTATGGTTATTACATTCATCCTTATTGGGATTATATCGGTTCCGAAACCCTGTACCTCAAGCTTTTATATGCCAATTACGAAGTACGAGTAGCTATTATTGAATTATTTGGCGAATGGAATGATACCCTCCACAATGACGTAATGTATCTCAAACGCCAAGTAGTAGATAAACTCACCTACCAAGGAATCAATCAATTTATACTACTAGGCGAAAATATCCTCAACTTTCACGGGTCCGATGATTGTTATTATGAAGAATGGTTTGAAGATGTGGAAGATGGTTGGATTGCTGCGGTCAATTTCCGAGAGTTTGTGGAGCGCGAATTTAGCAAATACCATTTAGATTATTATATCAATTATGGAGGTACTTTGCAAATAGATAATTGGCGCACAATGAAACCACTCCAATTTTATGAAAATGTAAAACAGCAAATAATGCGAAGATTGACTTGATAGAGGCTAGGACAATTTGTCCTAGCCTTTATTTATTGTTTAATAATCCCAAAAAATTTTAATTTTGAATATTGTTCAAAGGCTTCTTGTAGCGTAAGCCCGCTATTGCTCAAAAAATCGGGGTTGGTAAGCGTCCTAAAAAACAATTGGTCATTCATAGCCACAATGGTTGGGTTAATCACATTAAACTCATTGTGCAGGCTGCCTTTTTTGTAAAAATCACTCATTACTTGCACACAATAATCCAAAAACCTTTCTACTCTTTGCCAAAGCATCGGGTACAGCTCGCGCAAATCAGCCAAAAACAAGTTGGAAATATCCGAAATATGGTCAGCTTGATGCTTTAGGGTTTGATAACATCGCTCGGTATAACTAATGTTTTCATTGAGAATTATCTCCTCAAAGGTCTGGATTTCTGCCAATTTATAATCAACCAACAGTTCTATTAATTCTTCTTTGGTTTGAAAATAGTCATAAACAGTTGTTTTGCTTTTATCCAAAGCTTGAGCAACCAAATCCATTGTAATTCCTTTTAGCCCATTTTTTTGAAAATAAGGGAATAGTTTTATTATCCAGTCTTTGGTTTTGGTTTCATCATTTTTTCGTTCTCGACTTAGTGCTTTGCGCCCCATAAACTTCAATTTAATTTATCTTTTTTTCAAAAACATTTAAACATCTAATCTAAAGCCTTGCTAAACTCTTGCAAAAAGTCGTGCAACTCCTCCAAAGGTTCACTATGGTTTTGTTTGATAGCTTCATCTAAACACATCAATATTTTATTTCTTAAATCTTTCAAGTATTCTTTATGGGGATTATTGGATTCTTTTTCTACGGCTGGTTTCACTTGTTGTAGGGCTTGATTAAAACTGACACCTTCTTTAAGGAATTTACCAATTTGCGAAACTAACTCATCAGCTTCGTCGGCTAGTTTCATTACACTACCTTTGGGTAGATTGAGCTTGCGGTTCAAAATATCAAATTTGAGGGTTTTGTCATCACCCACCAATTTGTTGATAGCTTCGGCGTATTTTTCATCACGTTTGATGGTTTTTTCCGAAACCTTATGAACTTGAGCAAGTTTGTCGGCAGTAGATAAGGCTGGGACATTTTGACCTACCCTATCCAGAGTATATTGATTTTCGCCAATTTTCTTCTTCTCCCGATTGTATTGCATTCCGCGTAAATACGATTTGGTTTCATCGGTTACATTTCGTTTACCCAATTGATTATTAACCATCCAATCCATTACTAGTTCGGAGTTTTCGAACTCCATTATTTGGATATTAAAATTCAAATTATTTTTTGAGCAGATAGCATAACGATTATGCCCGTCAATCAACACATATTCACTGCCATTTTTCCAAACTACCAAAGGGTCTCTACAGCCTTCGGCTAAAATGCTTTCTTCAAGTTTGGCATACTCATCATCCATCAAAGGCGGAATTAGAAATTTGAATTCATCTTTGATTACAATTTGTTGTTTTATATCTAATTCATTGGCAGGTTTTTCGGGTTCGGTTTTTTGTTCGGCAGCAGCTTTTTGCTGTTCAGCCTGTTTGATTAACCCATCAAATTTGAATTGTTTTGCCATTGTTGATTCAATTTTTTTCAGATTTAATAAAATTTAATTTTCAAACATTTATTTTTATAAATATCTGATAATCAATTAGTTATAAAATTTTATTTAACTTTCATTAGTTTGATTACTTCTTTTGCCAAGTCTTGATAATCTTTCGCTCCGGCACAAGTAGCATCAAACGAAAAAATATCTTTGCCTGAAGCCGAAGCCTCGGCGAGCGTGATGTTGGCACGAATCATTGTTTCAAATACTTTGCCTTGATAAATTTCTCTTACCGTATTGGCAATACTAGTCCGAAATACCGTACGGTTGATTTGGGTAATCAACATTCCCAAAATATCCAAATCGGTATTTAAGTTTTCTTTCAATTTTTCAATCAAGTTGAATATAGTTTGTAAACCTTTGACTGCCAAGTACTCCGATTGTACTACTACTATCACTCGATGCGAGGCAATCAAGGCATTTAAAGTCAAAATTCCTAACGAAGGCGGGCAATCAATCAAAATAAAATCGTATTTTTCAGAAGCTGATTTTAAGATTTTTTTCAAAATAAAATAGCCATTTACATCGGATTGCAAGCGCAACTCAGCTTCCGACAAATCCAAATCAGCCGGTACCAAATCAAAATTGGTGCTTAAGTTTAAAGTAGGTAACTCAGCCCCTTCGCAAAGTGCGTGGTAAATGTTTTTTTCGGGTTCTTCAATCCCCGTCGATTGCGAGAGGTTTGATTGGGGGTCGAGGTCAATAATTAATACTTTTTTCTTTTGTAAAGAAAGGGCTTTACCTAAATTTAAGGTCGAGGTGGTTTTACCTACTCCGCCTTTGTGATTGACCATTGAGATAATTGTTGCGCTCATAGATAAAGATTTTTACTTGGTGGTAATAAATTTGCTATATTTTGAATCCTTTGCAAAAATATAACAATTTATTGTAAACTTTAAAAATTGGCTAGGACATTTTGACCTAGCCACCATTTTTAATAAAAAAATAATACTCCGTATAAATAAACAAGGCTGGGACAAAATGTCCCAGCCAGAAATTATCAATAATCAAAGAGTTTTATCTCGTTAATCGTTGATTTATAAATAATTTGCTTCCAAAAAGCCGGTTCATTATTCAAATAACCATCGCCATCTTTATCATATATTTTGATAGCTTCTTTTAGCTCAAGGAGTGTTAGTACTGTGTCTTGGTTGGAGTTAGCCTTTTCAAAAAGCCATTTTTTATTTTTGGTATATTTGCTCCCCTTTGGGCGATATTCGTATTCGGTTTTAATATCTATTTTATTGTCTTGATTTTTATCGTAATTAACAAACATTGTTTGGGCATAATCTTCAGTTTTGATGAGTGGGTATTCAAAAAACCATATTTGATAAATGCCAATTAGCCCGACTAAACCAAACAAGCCAAATAAGCCACCGCCTAGTATAAACAATAAAAAATTCAAAAACTTATTATTTGGCTCATTTTTATTTGGGTTCATAAAAAGCTGTCGATACAAATAAACCGGAGCAACCGCTCCTAGCAAAACTAAACCAAATAATAAAATAGTGATAGCAATATAACCCAGCATAAAATATGTTTTTGATTTAAAAATACTGATTATTTACGGAAATAAAAAAGGCTAGGACAAATTGTCCCAGCCTCTAAATTGTATAATTTTGGACTTAAGCTACTGAGTAAGATTCTGCCTGAGCAAACACTTCTAGCAATTCGGTGCGAATTTTTTTCTTGTCTATTTTGCCCACGCTGGTTTTGGGGATTTCGGCAACAAAAGCGATTTTATCTGGCAAATAATATTTATTCAATGTACCGTCATTTACCAAGTCTTGCAAATGGCTCATAATTTTATTTATATCCAAATCAACATCTGGTTTCTTTACCACCAAGGCATTGGGTCGTTCACTCCATTTTTCATCGGGCAATCCTACTACGGCTACTTCGGCTACGCCATCTACTTGCGCTATGTAATTTTCTAATTCTAAAGATGACACCCACTCGCCGCCGGTTTTGATTACATCTTTGGCGCGGTCGGCTATTTGAATAAAATTGTCAGGCGTGATGCTGGCAATGTCGCCGGTGTGTAGCCAGCCACCGCGCCAAAGCTCCTCGCTTTTTTCAGCTTCTTTGTAATAGCCCTGCGTAAGCCAAGGTGCGCGAGCTACTATTTCGCCTACAGTTTTGCCATCGTGAGGAAGGAAGTTGCCGTCTTCATCAATCAGCCTAATCTCCACAAATGGGGCGATTGTTCCGGCTTTGGTTCGATATTCCAATTGCGTATTCGAATCAGCTTTCATCCGTTCTTCATTCAAATAAGTGGCTGCCATAATAGGGGCAGTTTCAGACATTCCATAACCCATAAAAACTTGAATACCCAAATCCATTGCCGATTTTGCGAGGGCTTTGGTCATTGCCGAGCCGCCAATCAATACTTTCCATTTGGATAAATCGAGAGTTTTGACTACGGGGCTAGACACCAACATTTGCAAAATCGTGGGTACACAATGCGAAAAAGTAACCTTTTCAGTTACAAGTAGTTTGACCAACAAAGCCGGATCATAACGCCCGGCATATATTTGTTTGATGCCCAGCATAGTAGCCATATAGGGTACGCCCCAAGCGTGGACGTGAAACATAGGCGTAATCGGCATATATACATCCGAGGATTTGATGCGCCCCACGGTATCAAAAGAAGTCAAAAAAGCAGTTGCGCCTAAGGTATGCAAAACCAATTGGCGGTGCGAAAAATAGACTCCTTTGGGGTTGCCGGTAGTGCCAGTGGTATAAAAAGTAGTTGCCCAAGTATTCTCGTCAAAATCAGGAAAATCAAAACTAGCTGAAGATTCTTTGAGCATAGCTTCGTATTCTCCGGCAAAAGAAAATGAAGCCGTTGGTATTGTAAATTCTTCATTGCCATATACTTTATCACTAAGGATTACATATTTTTCTACCGTAGTGATTTCACCTTTGATGGCTTCAATAATTGGAACAAAATCTTCGTGAATCAAAATAACTTTATCTTCGGCGTGGTTGATGGTATAAAGGATTTGGTGGGGCGACAGTCGGATGTTGATAGTGTGCAATACCGCCCCAATCATTGGCACTGCGTAAAAACATTCCAAATAGCGATGACTATCCCAATCCATTACGGCTACAGTATCGCCGGGTTTTACGCCAATATCCGTGAGCATATTGGCTAATCTTTGCACCCGTTTTTCCAATTCAAAATAATTGTAACGCAACAAATCTCGATACACAATTTCGCGGTTGGGTTCATATTTGGTAGATTGCTTTAGGATTTGCTTTATCAGCAAAGGATAATCTTGTGCCGAAGGGGTGCGCGGAATCAGTTTGGTTTTTATCATTGTTTTAGAAATTAAATTGCTCGGAAAGTAAATTATAATTTAACAAAAAAATCCTTAATTAAAACCGAAAAATACAATTTTTGTTAATAAAACCCAATAAAAAAACCGAAAGAATTTAATCCTTCGGTTTGTTAAATTATACTTAAAAATATTTTACAAGGGCGTTACAAAGGTTAATTTTTGAGATTCGCCATTGATTTTTTCGGTGTATCCGGCATCTACACTGATTTGGATTACTGTACCATCTTTGCGTTGGACTTCCCAAGTGCGAAAAAGCTCAATTTGAATCTCGATAAATTTATCGTGTAAATCTTTTAATTCATTTTTAGTAGCGTCAGGCACTACCAAGAGAAAACTTTGCCCTACGATTTCATTTTTGGTATAACCGTAGATTTTGCAGTAGTTTTCGTTTACATCCCAAAAATTTCCAAACTTATCAGTAATACAAATACCCAAATCGGTATCTTCAATAATGGCTTTGTAATCTTCAGGGTTTTGCTCAATTGCCTCCTTGATACGAGTAGTCTCAACCAGATTAATCATTTTACTAAGAGTTTATTTATAAGAGTAGAAAATTAAGAGTTGCGAAAATATCATTCAACTTTCAAAAATCCAATTCAACCGCACAAATAAATTTATTTGCCCGATTCGGCTATTTCGCGCTCTTTTTGTTTGATTTTTTCTAAATATTCTTGTTCAATTTTTTGAATTTTTTGGCGCGATTTAGTTTCAATTTCCCGAATACGGTTTACTACATCACGTTTGCTCATTTGCAGTTCATTGACTTGTGATTTGAGGGCTTTTTCTTGCTCTTTTTGGCGAGTAATGTCATAGCCCATTACAAATATTTTGGTAATTTGTCCTCGATTGTTAAAAATTGGATAGATTATTTCATTCAACCATATTCTTTCGCCACTTTTTTTGAAACGAATAAAATCGCCTTGCAGAATATTACCGTTTAATACTCTGCGCCAGTCGCGCTCTACATTTTCGTGAATTGCCGCCGACCCCAAAAGTATGGTAAAATGCTTGTTGGTTAGTTCTTTTTCTAAATAGCCGTATAATTTTTGGGCAACCTCGTTTACTTTCACCAAAAATCCGTCAGTACTAATTTCAAGAATTACAAAGGTTTCGTTCAAAGTTTTGAGTTGGGATTCAAGTTCACGCGAGGTTTGCTCCATTTTTTCCTGCGTAGTTACTAACTCTTCCATACTTTGGCGCATTTCTTCTTCTTGGGCAATCATTCGCTCTGCCATTTCTTGCGAATCGCCCAGCAAACGTTTGGTTTCAATATCTACTTGCAAACGCGCAATAGTTGCGGCTACCGACTCACTAATTCTTTTTACAAACTCAATTTGTCGGGTTTGAAACACCTCAAACGAAGCCAATTCTAAGATACCCATTACCTCGTCATTGGAAATAAGCGGAGCGACCAAAATGCTCTTGGGTTTGTGATGCCCTAAGCCTGAAGTGATTTCGCTATAATCTTCAGGAATATCGGTAACGTGAACCATATCTTTTTCGCGCCAAGCCTGCCCTACCAAACCTTCTTCTTGACTGATTTCTTTATACAAAAACTTTTTACGGTCATAGGCGTAGGTTGCTTTGAGTTCCATAACGCTTTGAGTATTGGTTCTAGAAATAGCAAAAATTCCGCCTTGATTAATCCCTAAATATTTAACTAAATTGGATATTACGCTATCATAAAACAATTCGCTGTCGCGGCTGGTGGTACGCAAAATTTCGGCAAATTTGGCAAAACCCTCGTTGAACCAAATCCGCTCGGCACTTTCTTGAGCAATTTTATACAAACTATCGCGCATTTTAGTAATGGAAGCACCAATTATACCTCTACCTCGAAAAGGGCGGATTTCGGTACGAAAATTTCCTTCGCCTACTTCAGTTGCCAAACTTCGCAAACGAATAAAGGTTTGCACCATTTCGTTGGCAGTAACCGTAATGGGCTTTAGCTCATCATAGTTGGTGTAAATATCTTTGGGTATGTTACCATTAATCATTGTATCGATGTGAGCGTTCATTCTTTGATTAAAACGCAATACTCTCTGCAAAAAACCAATCAACAATACAAAGCCCAAAGCAAGTACAAAAATTCCCAAAGCTGTTGCTATTTGCAACATATTATTGGTGTAGTTTTGAATAGCTACAATTGCAAATTTGAGTGCGCTTTCTTCGCTTGCCGCTAGATTGGACAGTTGTTTGCGGATTTTATTGACCAGTAAATCAAAATCTTTGTCCAATTTTTGAAAATCGGAACTACTGATTTCCGCCTGATTTTTGACAAAAGTTTGTTGGAGTATTTCAAATTGATTCAAACTTTTTTCTAAGTCTTGGGCTTGGGCTATCAAGATAGGTTTGTTGATGTTGAAAGTAAGAGACTTGAGCGAATCCAAATCGGGTTTCATTCGTTTGTCCCAAATTCCGCGCGCCCGCTTGAGCAAGTTTTCGTTTTTGCCTACCGTATAATTATAATTCAAATAAGCCAAATAACTCAAACCACTTTCCAATTTGAGGGCATAGCTATTGATAGATTGGTGTTGATCGACCAAGTCGCGGGAGGTTTGTTTTAAGGCTTGCGACTGCCAATAGAGCCAAAAAATACCCACCAAAGTAATCAATAAAATCAAGCTATACCATTGAATGAGTCTGCCCAAAATAGAATGACGATTGAATATATTTTTTAATCTAAAAGTATTTTTTTCCATATTACTCATATCACTTTGATTCTTTACAAATTTAGGAAATTTGCCTAAAAAAACGGATTTTTGAAAGTAAATTCAACAAATTACTAATACATTAGTTAATACATATAGTTAGCAGCGATTATTTTTTCATAACTATTTCATTATCAATGAGTTAGATTTATTATGTTTTTAAAGTATCATCTTAAAATTCTATAAAAATCATAAAGTATTGATAATCAAATACTTACATTATAATAATTTATAACTAAACCATTAAATATTTTTATGGCACTTAAAATAAATAGCACTGCTCCCGATTTTACCTTACCTTCTACGACCGGCAAGGACTTCAAACTTTCGGAAGATTTCAAAGATACGCCTTGCATTATTTATTTCTATCCCAAAGATTTTACGCCGGGCTGCACTGCCGAAGCCTGCGATTTTAGAGATAATATTGCTTATTTCAAAGATTTGGGCATTGATGTAGTGGGCATCAGTCGAGATACCATTGAAACCCATCTCAAATTTCAAAAAGCGCACGAATTGCCTTTTGCCTTGCTTGCCGATATTGACGGCAAAGTGTGCAAAGCCTACGAAGCTATGATTCCTTTGATTGGTGTACCCAAGCGCATTACTTACTTATTGGATAAAAACCATACCATTGTTGAAGTTTTCGAGCAACTTTTCGGCTCAAGGGCGCATATCAAGGCAATGATTGCCAAAGTAAAAGAGGTGGGTGAATAGTGTATAATGAAGGAATAGAACTCTCAAAATTGGGTGAGATTAGTATTTAAAATTCATTTTGAGAGTTTTTAAAGTAACTGATAATCAATTAGTTATAAAAATAAAGGTTATTATCTACGCAATGACCAATTTTATGATTTTCTCAATCCAAGTTTTCAATCTGGGACATTTAGCCAAAATAGCTTCCATTCCTGTTAGTTCGGCAATATCTATAGCATCTGCTCCTTTTTTATACTTTTCTCCATTATCTTCATAAATTTTAATTAATCTTTTAGAAGGTGCGCCTTCGGGAGTACTATTAATGTCTTCAATACTGGAAAACTGGCTATACACCTTCAATACTGCGGTTTTAATTGCTTCTTTTTCTAAGTCAAAACCTTCGTTGGGGTTGGCAAAAAGGACAGTTTCCATTTCGTGGCGAATAATATTAGGAATAAAATATGGATAATTTTGAACAATAGTTTTTACTACGGTCTCGAGGCTTTTTTCCATACATTGAATACGTTTCTCTACATCTATTTCTTTAATGCAATTTTCATAATTAGGTAGTTTATCTTCGCTATTAATTCCATAATGGTCTATCATAGTGGTAATCACAGGCTGTGAATCATAAAAAAGGATTGGTGCAATAGTGTTTTTGAAATGTTTAATGTTGTTAAATCCGTGTCCACCACCTTTCATTGTAATCATTAAGCCTTGTATATGAGTGTTTAAACCTCTTTGGATAAAATAAGGAATTAACAACCGATTGACAAATTCTAGCTCGGTTTCGCCCTCGACGATAATATATAAATCTTTCATAGCCTGCCCCCTATAACGTTTTTGTTCCACAAATCGCCCATACTATAATTATCAAGCCAATGGGCTAGGTTTTCTTTGTTTTGTCTAACAAAGTAGGTTTCGCCGTTTTTTCTGTCCACTGTAATAATATCCTCGGGATCAAAATGATCAACTAAAGTTGTAGATTGAGTAGAAATAATAATTTGGCTTTGAGCGGAAGCTTTTTGGAATAAATTGGCTAATTTATAAATTGCAACTGGATGCAAACCCAGTTCTGGTTCATCAATGATAATTACTTTAGGTAATTCAGGCTGTAATAATAGGGTAATTAATGAAATAAAACGAAGTGTTCCGTCTGATAAATAATGAGCATTAAAAGCAATATCGCTACCTTTTTCCAACCATCGCAACTCTATTTGTTTCTCATTTAAGCGGTCAGGAGCTAAATCAAATCTATCAAAAAAAGGAGCTATAGACCGAACTTGCATTTCAATTTTTTGGAGTGATTTAGGGTGCTTTTCTTGTAAAAAATATAAATATGCAGCTAAATTTCTTCCATCTTCGGCTAAATAACGATTATCATTTAATTCAGAGGCTTGTTTGAGTACAGAAGATTCAGAAGTATCGTGGAAATGATAAATTTTAAATTCGTTTAAGTATTCTTTAAGATAATTAGCTCTACCAAAATCACTGTTTAATAAAGAACTCTCAATTTTATTTTTATCCCAAATTTTTTTGTCCCAATTCAGGTAACTTGAATTAAAATCTTGATTGTTAGAGCCTTTATTGAAATAATCGCCAAGTTCAGTAATGAAGCCGGCATTACTTTGAGCTTGATTTTTAAGGATAAAATAAAAAGCATTTTTATAATTTTCTCGACTAAATTCTATTATACCGCCCAAAGATTCACTGCTTTTTCGCCCAAAGTATAATAAAGCATCTATATTATTGCCAATATATTCTTGCAAACGTTGCGCATAAATTCGATTAAGTAATTTAAAAAAACTAATAAAATTACTTTTTCCCACCCCATTTGCGCCTATAAGTATATTGATTGGTTTTAATTCCAAATCTAAGTTTTTGATAGATTTGAAATTGCGAATTTGGATTTTTGAAATCACCGTTTTAATTATTTAAAATTTCATAGCCAATATACGATTTTTTTAGGTTCTAAAAAACTGTATAAATGGACATAAAAACAAATTTAGAATTTCCAATTTTTCACCGTTTCAATAAACAACTGCACTTTCCGAAAATCAACATCGGGATATACGCCGTGTCCGAGGTTTACAATATGTTTGTCGCCAAAGGTCTCGAGCATTTTTTGGGTTTCGGCTACCAGCACTTCATCGGGCGCGTAGAGCAAGCAAGGGTCAAGATTGCCTTGCATAACCTTCTGATTACCAATCATTTCCCTTGTTTCGCGGATGTCCATTGTCCAATCTAAACCAATGGCAGCACAAGGGAGTTTGCCCATTTCACGCCGCGCAAAGAAAGCACCTTTGGCAAATACAATGACGGGTACTTCAGTAATTGCCTCACAAATTTGGGCAATATAACGCAAAGAAAATTCTTGATAAGTATCAGGGGACAAAATGCCCGCCCACGAGTCAAATATTTGCACCAAATCGGCTCCGGCGGCTATTTGTCCTTTGAGGTATTGAATGGTGCTTTGGGTGATTTTGTCTAATAAATTATGCGCCAATTGCGGCTCGCGGTAAAGCATTGCTTTGGCTTTGCTAAAAGTTTTGGAGCCGCTGCCCTCGACCATATAAGCGAAGATTGTCCACGGTGCGCCCGCAAAACCAATCAAAGGCACTCGATTATGCAATTCTTTTTTGGTAACTCGAATGGCTTGCAATACATAGCCCAAATCGGCTTCGGCATCGGCAATATGGAGTTTGTTTATATCTGCCTGATTATGAATGGTTTGCGGAAACCAAGGTCCGCGTTTTTCTTGCATTTCATACGGCAAACCCATTGCTTCGGGAATCACCAAAATATCCGAAAAGATGATAGCGGCATCTACTTTTAGTATATCCACGGGCTGAATGGTAACTTCGGCAGCCCGCTCGGGCGTTTTGACCAATTCTATAAAATCTTTGAGTTGTTCGCGCACGGCGCGGTATTCGGGCAAGATTCGTCCGGCTTGGCGCATCATCCATACGGGTTTGCGCTCGGTTTTTTCGCCCCGCAGGGTACGAAGTATAAGGTCGTTTTGTAGCGTCATAATGGCAAAATTAATAATAGTTCCTTATTTTTTATTTGTGATTTGGAGGATTATTGATAACCAATTGATAATCAATAAGTTATCGTTTGTCTAATTTGAATTTTTTTGCTTGCGCGCCGGATGGAAGCCGTAAGGTAGAGACCCCGCTTGCGCGCCCGCGCTTGCCTCCCTAGCGAGGGGTTTGCAAACCCCTCGCTAGGGAGGCAAGCGCGGGCGCGCAAGCGAGGCTCTATACACGACAGCCGGAAATCGCGCCCAAACTTCAAAACAAAATCATATAATTGACTCTTTGCCAGGGTTTTTTGGCATAGAAACATCATTTTTTACAAATATTACGTATATTCAAAGCAAATTGAATGGCACACCTATATCTATTTAAAATTTATTTTTCTTAATATGAATTGGCTCAAAACCCTTACCGACTCTTTTTTGCCACTTGGAATCAGACGCGATGCCGAAACCCACCGCAAGGCTAGTCTATTGATTCACAGTGGTTTTATCATTTTGGCGGTGATTGCGGTTTATTTGCCTATTTATTACATCATCAACTATACTTGGGGCGTGGTGATATGCTTGGTGGGCGGTTTTAGTATGCTTATGTTGCTTTATTCTTCAAGATTTAATCCTAACTTACAGATTATCAGCAACTTAGCTTTTTTGGTTGCCAATGCTTTTTTCTTGTCGTTTTGCCTTACCAGTGGCGGCATTTCTTCGCCGCTATCGGCTTGGTTGATTAGTATTCCTTTGATTGCGTTTTTGGTTTTGGGCAAAGTAGGTGGCTATGTGTGGGCGGGGGTGTGTGCCTTGCAAATTACGGCTTTGTTTGTAATGCAAATTTCGGATTTGCACTTTCCGGTCTTGTATGATGACAAGTGGCAAGATGTAGTGCATTTTGTTGATTTTTTGGGTTTGACCTTGTTTATGATGGCGGTTATTTTGGTTTATTTAGATGGACGACAACTAGCCCTTGACCAATTGCAACAGGCAAATGCGGAAATATCGGCAAAAAACGAAGCACTTAAAAGACAACAAGCCATCATTGAAAAAATTAACTTAGAAACCAAAGTAAAAAATAGCCTACTCGAAGTGCAACACGATGAAATCAAATTGATGAATCGCAAACTTGAGGATATGGTCAATGAACGCACCCAACGCCTAGTCAAAACCAATGAAGAATTGGACTTGTTTCTCTATCGCGCCTCCCACGACTTGCGCCGCCCGGTTACAAGTTTGATTGGTTTGTTTGAATTGGCAAGGCTAGAGTTTGGCAAACCGGCCGGTTACGAACTATTCAACCATATGAACACCACGGCGGGCAATATGGACAAAATGCTCCGCAAATTGATAATGATTAGTGAAGTAAATCACGAATATACCCACCCCAGCGAAATCGATTTGCCGGAAATTGTGGATAAAATTTTGCGCCAGTTTAAAAAAATTATTGATGAAAATGAATTTGAAATTAAGATAGACATTGATACCCAAACCGAATTTTATTCTATCCCTATTTTATTAGAAATTATTTTATTTAATTTAATTGAAAATTCTTTGGCTTTTGTAAGCATCCATAAAGACGAAAAACCACAAATTGGGATACGCTTACACTCATTTGGCAATCAATTCGAGATAGAAGTCAAAGACAATGGTATAGGCATTGCCGAAGAACACATCGGCAAGGTCTTGAAAATGTTTTATCGTGGCACTTTGCACTCCCAAGGCAATGGCTTGGGTTTATACATTGTCAAAAAAGCCGTCGAGCGACTCGAAGGATATATTAATATCAAAAGCCAAGAAAACCAAGGCACGACCGTAAAAGTAACTTTACCTATCAAATCCATCAAAAATTTGAATTTGAATGTGATTTTGTGAATAAAAACAATAAATTATATAACTATATGATTATCAATTAGTTATGAATTTCAGGTATCATCGTGTAAATACAACCTGAGCATTAGACCCTTGAATAACCAATTTATTTTTTGATAATTCCACAATATCGCTTGTGCCAATAAGTCCTATTTGCAAAGGGTCATCACCATAAATTTCCGCACTAAAAAAATTAATCATATTTTCTTTGCCCATATCCATAGCTTGCCAAAACATCACATACTTTTGTACATGGGTGGGCAATTCATAAAAAGCATAACGAGAGCAGATATCGGTATTGATATTGTTTGTACAGTTATTGGTAAAGGCTATCTGCCCTACATTACGCACCACCGAGTCGGCTCGGTCGGGGCGAAAATAAGTAACTTCGGTAATTTGCCAATTACCAATTATTTTTTTGGTTAGGCGTTTGTCGCTGGCTTGGTCATCACAACTCATTGACAGGCAAGCAATTATAATAAAAAAAGCACAGTTTAGTAATTTCATTTTTTCCGATTCTTTTTGTCCAAATTGATTTTGTAGCCTAGTGAAAACATTAGTTGGGCGGCTCTACGAATGACTCGGTAGGATTTATCTTCAAAAGTCATACTCCCGCTTAAATTGGTAATGCTTTTTACATATCGTGCATCAAGCGAAAACCTGCCAATATCCAAGCCACCGCCAATTACATAATCCAAATTGAGGAGGTGATAGTAATTAAGCGCACTTTCATTTGCCCAATATATGCGAGCGTAGTTAAGCATAAAAGGGTCTTTCAAATCCGATTTGCGAAAACCGCTATCGTATCGGTCTCTAAATCGCAATGCCGGCAAAACTCCCACAATAGCTTTCAAAGCAACCCATTTGATGGGTTGCCACACTTTATACTCCAACAAAATGGGTATTTCTAATCGGTCAAAATTTGGTCGATTACCAAAATCTCTTTGCTCATTCCAAAACAATGAATCGCCGTTAGTGGGGCTTAACATAATAAAAAACCTTTCGGGCTTAGTATTGATTAGAAACTCAAAATCACCATTGATTGAGTATTGCAATTCTGTTTTGAGGGCTATTTTTTTCGATATTTGATAATTTAAAAACACCCCTACGGTACTACCTGATTGTGCATATTCATCGGTGTAAAGCAGAAATTTGTCAAAACGATTAATTCCTATCAACTGAAAATAATTATGCCCAAGTTTAGGTCCAATACTAAGGGTTTGAGCAATCAAATCATTATTTATACTAAGCCATAGGCACAAAAATACAATCAATTTTTTCATATATCGTTCTCGAGTTAAGAACCTATCATAGAGAATGAGAAATATACAATCCATTGATTATTAGCAAGTTATATTATTAAAAAACCTTGGCGCATTGTAATCAAGCTACCAATTTTACTTTGTTTTAGAACCATTGATAGCCCCAAGCCTATAGGTCAGCGATAAGCCCACTCTTGCCCCCAAATCATAAATTGTGAAAGGTATTTGGGGATTAGGAGCAATATTCGGATTATCTTGCGAGATTATCTTATACTTGGCACGAATATAATTGATACCCAAGTGGGCGTCCAAATACAACCAATCACCAACCAAACGATACTCTTTGCCCAATAAAAAGCCCAATCCGGGTTGATTGATTTGTAGAACCCCACCATCGCCATCAACAAATAGATTTTGAAAACGTACATAAGGCGCATAATACAAACGGTTTCGACTGCGACGAGCGGGACGATAGGTGCGGTATTCAAGGGTAAACATATTGCCACTATTTTCGCTATTGATATACCACCCTTGATTAAAATTAGCATAGCAGACTTGTACCGAGTGTCTATCGCTTAGGCTATACTCTAGATATACATTGGGGGTATTGAAAATATAATTTAAAGTGTTGGTCTTAATTGCAAAAGGCTTTACTTTTTGTAAAGTACCAAATCTATCGCCTTGAGCATAAGTGTATTTGCTAGTAATCAGGATTATTATGGATAATATCAAGGTTAAACTTT
The DNA here is from genome assembly GCA_025455045.1 of Microscillaceae bacterium. Lineage (GTDB taxonomy): Bacteria > Bacteroidota > Bacteroidia > Cytophagales > Microscillaceae > JALONJ01. The sequence continues at coordinate 19,985 of JALONJ010000026.1, forward strand.
TTTTCATTTTATTTTTAATTTAGGTTATAATTATAACTTTCGAGGTAAATTTGGCTCTTACCTAAGAATGGATTGATACTATTACTTAACTATATAACTACCTGATTATAAATTGATTAAGTTTTGAAAAAGTAAAAAAAAACTCTCATTCCATTCTATAAGTAAGAGCCTAAACTAATTTTGAAAAAGTGCTTACAAAAATATGAGCCTAGTATTGTTTTTATTTTGATACTATTTACTATCTATGAATTCTACTCTACTACCTCGCCAAGTCCCTTCACGATTTCCCATTCCAAAACACAAAACTTTATACTTACTATACGAACGAGCACTAGACTTAATTCCTCCACCTGACACTCCACCCATAGAATTCAACTTAATTGATATTTGTGCTGTATTCCAATCAAATGTTTTAACTATCTGATTGGCATTAGATTTTCTATCATATCAATTCGTATATAAGAACTGAATATCATTAGGGTTAAATTGCGTAAACATTGTTGTAGGTGTAGGATCATTAGCCGTCAAAGGTGTCTTCCAAATATTCAATAAACGAGTCTTAAATTGATTTGCGATAAATTTATTAATATCCCCTGTGGTAAGCTCTACAAAATCATTGTCCTGTTGAGTAAATGGATTCCAATAATACACTCTTAATAACCTCAAATTAGGGTCATTAATAGGAAATTGATCAAAAATAGACCCTGGATCCTCACCTAAATATGGAAGTACAAAACCATTAGAATCCATAGTGTATGCTTTATTTTCGTATATCGCTATTTTTTGAGGAAATAGGTTTGGTAATTCCATCGACACTTCTGGATATTTAAAAATTGCGTAAGTATAGCCTAGTATAAGCTCATTGATATTTTGTTCCCACCAAATTCTGAGCCAACGATTTTGGCTTCTTACTGAAATACCGACAGAAGCATATAAGAAATAGTTTTGATTCCAAACTCGCGTCTTCACTCTTTTATCATTAGCATAATAATCATCACAAATAGCAGATGGCCCTACAATCTGAGCAAAAAGGTTGCTTCTTACAGTGCTGCATAAATTAAAAGAGTTAGGATCCGGGGCATTTGGAATTAAAAATCCGGCAATAGGAATGCCATTTTTTTCAGAAGATGGGGTGCTTTTTTGATATTGATACTTCAATTCTTGTCCTTGTTGGTAATTCATCTTAAAAAGATAAATACCATTAGCTACTTGAATATGTTGCTGGTTTTTAAAAGAGTTTATATTTTTTGTTGGGTCATCCAAAAACTCTAGTAATGATTGATAATTACTTTTGGCTGTATAAAATAATCCATTAGGCGTATATTTATAAATATTGCCAGCAACTTCTATTTCATAATTCTCATTAAGAATAGAAGCAAAATGAGGGTCAGCGATTAATTCATCCTCATCATCCAGATTCTCAATATTAGGGGATTTTAAGCCATTTTTTTCAAACCTTTTTATTTTTTTTGGACATAATCTTCTATTTTAGATATTTCATTTTTATCATAATGAGGAATTAAAGAATTAAATCCTTTTTTCTCAAGGCTTCTGATACTCGGTCCAAATTCTTTATCTAAATCTTGGCTCTTAACGAAGGTCATATATTTGCTAATATCATCTGTATTATTAAATACTATTCTACCCTCTTTTACATCTAGTTTATTAACAATGTTCAGTTCTGTAACATTTTGGTTTAACCCACAAGATGCCAATCCTAACAAACATACTGCTAATATCCAAAATATCATTTTGAAATATTGAAATATTGAAATATTGAAATTCATATAATTATTCGGTAGTGCCACAGATGTAATGCTGAAAATTACCTCAATACCTTTTCACTAATTATGTTCAGCATTATATTTAAGGCACTACCAATTATTCGTATTTTTTTTCATTTGATTTAAAATTTAATACATTTTTTTAGATTTCTTTTGGAAAAAACCTTGTTACTTTTGGAAAAATAACTACTTCAATCGTTTTGTTTTTGCAAATTTGACTTTGTTTTAGGGCATAATTCAACCTATTCAATCAAAAACTTGATTGACATAACTATCAAATAATCAATTATTTAACTCAATAAAATGATTAGGCGCAGTATTCCTTTTTGAATGATTAAATCATTCAATTGGGTGGATTGATTTTAAAATAAGCGATGAACTTGGTTTTACAACTATTTAATTCAGTATTAAGGAATAAATTTCTAGAATGGTATTGAAGTAATGTCTTTTTCCAAAAGTGTTGCAAAGATAGAATCTTGGTTTTTAGTTTACAAGTTTTGACTGCACTTTTTTTCGATAAACCAGCAAATTATATCGATGAATGTTTAAACATTTTGCATACTTTATAAACATAACTTCAATTGCACTCCTCGCAAATCATAAATGCTATATCTTTTATATCTTGATTATCTTTGACTTTTGACAAATAAGTGTGTAAAACAGCCTTTAGGCTGTGGGAGGTACAGCCTAAAGGCTGGGTTACAATATTACTAATACTTGATAATCAGTGTATTGCATCAGCGCATTAGCACATTTTATAATTAACTCATTACTTAGTTTGTATTCATTCCTAATCAGGGGATTAAATATTTTTTTTAAAAAAAGCATAGAAAAATTTGCAAAAATCATTGCTATACCCTTACTTTACAATCTCATAGCTGGTTGAAGGATACCGTAGCCCTAACCGACATCCCCGTCGGTGGCTACGGTTTTTTATTTTATAATTCTACGCCTAAATGGATTGGGCTGGATAAAAAACCGCTTGCTTTTTATCCAATCAAGCTAACCATAGCCCATTAACAATAGTTCGGACAGTTTCTAGTTCCGAGTTATTTACTAAGTATCTGATAATCAGCTTTTACATAAAACATTTAAAATGGTTCTTTACCCATTTTGAGGAAATTCTGGCTTTATTCTAAGCCTCAACTCATTTACGCGGGCAGGCTAGACAGCCTGCATTACAATTTTCCTGACCTTTGAAATAGCATAACTAGCTGACAATCAATTACTTATAAAAAACATCCAAAGTATTGATTAAAAAACTAAGTTTTTATTCAAAATACCCCACAGCAATTCTGTAACACATTGATTATCAAATAATTACAAATTTTTCTGATTTTAATTAACTGCTCGATTTTCAAGTATTTAATCCACAACTAGAAACTCCACGAACTATTTTATTCAAACAAGCAGTTTTTGCAAGGCACTTAAAAAAATATCGGCTTCCGCCTCTGTAAGTGTGATGGGCGGTAGCAGGCGCAATACCGAAGTGCCGGCATAGCCGGTAAATATCTGATAATCAAAGAGTAATGAATTTCGGAGCTGACTGATATCGAAATCAAATTCAATCCCAATCATCAAACCATAGCCTCGTACTTCGCGGATATGAGGCATTTTTTGCAAGTGATTCATCAGATAATCACCTACTTGTTGGGCATTTTGCATTAATTGTTCTTGTTCTATTACTTCCAAAACCGCCAGCCCCGCTGTAGAAGCCAAATGATTGCCGCCAAAAGTAGTACCGAGCAAACCCGAAGTAGCTTTGAATTGGGGGTGAATCAACACCCCGCCAATGGGGTAGCCATTGCCCATACCCTTCGCAGTAGTGATTATATCTGCTTGAATGTCAGCGTGTTGATGGGCAAAAAAACGCCCACTGCGTCCATAGCCCGATTGTATTTCGTCCAAAATCAATACACAATTATATTGCTTGCTTAGGTGGCGCAGTGCTTGTAAAAACTCAATTTGTGGCACAATAATTCCTCCTACGCCTTGAATACCCTCAACGATGATTGCCGAAATGGCTTCATTTTCAAGGGTTTGGGTAAGGGCTGATATATCATTCAAAGGCAGAAAAATTACATTTTCATTTTGATTGAACGGTGCTTGAATTTTCGGATTATCAGTTGCCTCTACTGCCCCCGAAGTGCGCCCGTGAAAGGCTTTGCGAAAAGCAATTACCTTTTTTTTTCCGGTATAAAATGAAGCTAATTTGAGGGCATTTTCATTGGCTTCGGCTCCCGAATTGCACAAAAACAATTGATAATCAGGGTATTGCGAAAGTTCGCCAAGTTTGTGGGCTAGAGCCTCTTGAATGGGATTTTGGATAGAATTGGAATAAAAAATCAATTTATCCAGTTGATTTTTTAATTGTTGATTAAAGTAGGGGTGTGAGTGTCCGATAGAAATGACCGCGTGTCCGCCATACAAATCCAAATACTTTTTGCCTTGTTCGTCATACACAAAAGCCCCCTCGCCCCTAGCCAGTTCAATCGCAAAAAGTGGATAAACATCAAAAAGTTTCATATTTTTTTAGAGATAATTTAGTGCTTTGTTAATTAACGTGAATATTTTGGTAAATACTTGATAATGAGATAGTTATATTGCAAAAGTTTACTATTTTCAGTGGATTATCAATTATTCCAAAAACAAAATTG
>JALONJ010000342.1 GCA_025455045.1 Microscillaceae bacterium
CGAGGATCTTGAACGCTTGAAAAGAAGTTTGATAATTCCATCACAATATTTTATTTCGCAAAGATATTCCTTTTTTTTAGAAATTAACATTACTGGGGGCAAGCGGGGTCTCTCCCTTACGGCTTCCATCCGGCGCGCAATCACATTTCTATCCGCCAAACTTGCCTTAGTGCGCCAAGTCTTGCAAATCTTGATAGCTGATAGCGTTGTGCGAATTATGAAAAACAACTTTGCCTTTTTCAATCACCAACACTTGGGGCGATTGATGCTCAACGCCAAAATCTTCGGCTATCTGATTAGACAAAGCCCGATAATTCAATAAATCCAAAAAATAAGGCTGCATTTGCGTCATTTCATCGTTTTGCCAAGCTCGCTCTAGCCTCGATAAAGCCATAGTACTGATAGCACAACGGGTACTATGCTTAAAAATCAAGACTTTTTGTTGGTATGAGAGTTCGGTCAGCTCGGCAAGGATTTCGGGTTTGTCCAATTTTTTCCAGTTCATTTCAAAAGAAAATTTGCTTTTGCCCTAAAACTTATTTTATTGGCAAAAAGTTTCAAAACCAAGTTAGCCTTGCCAAGTATTGGCTCTATCGGTTTTAAGGAGTCAAGAAAAAATAAACCTGTATTTGAAAAAAAATAATCTGCTGATAATCAAGTATTTATGTGATTTCTAATTCCTAATTATTAATTCCTAATTCCTTAAGGCTTATTTCGCTCCAATGTTTTGGCTTCTTCCCAAAAAACATCCATCTCGGCAAGCGTCATATCGCTCAGTTTTTTGCCGATTTTTTGGGCTTGTTCTTCCAAATATTTGAATCGGCGGGTAAATTTTTGATTGGTTTTTTCCAAAGCGGTTTCGGGGTTGATATCAATAAAGCGCGCATAATTGATAAGTGCAAACAACAAATCGCCAAACTCTAGTTCGGCTTTCTCAGGATTGATTTGTTCAAGTTTTTGATGATTATATTCTTGCTCAAACTCTTGCATTTCTTCTTTTACTTTCTCCCATACTTGCCATTTTTCTTCCCAATCAAATCCTACCCCACGTACTTTTTCTTGGATACGATAGGCTTTGAGCAAAGCCGGAAGCGAAGCCGGCACACCGTCAAGCACCGATTTGCGCCCTTCTTGCAGTTTGATTTGCTCCCAGTTTTGCTTTACGTCTTCTTCGTTGTTTACTTTTACATCGCCATAAATATGCGGATGCCGTTTGATAAGTTTTTCGCAAAGCGTATTGATGATGTCGCCTATATCAAAGGCTTGGCGTTCGTCACCAATTTTGGCATAAAAAACAATGTGCAGCAACAAATCGCCCAATTCTTTCTTGATTTCGGGCAAATCATCTGCCAAAATAGCTTCCGAAAGTTCGTGGGTTTCTTCAATCGTCAAGTGGCGGAGAGTAGCCATAGTTTGCTTTTTATCCCAAGGACATTGGGCGCGGAGTTCGTCCATTATTTGGAGCAAACGCGCAAACGCCGTCAATTTATCTTCTAAAACATTCATAATCAAAGTTATTAGATTTTGCAAAGAATCACAAAAGTTATTTTGTCTGCACAACTTTAAAAAAGGGGGGCGAATCTTAAGGCTTGATTGTGATGAGGGGAAGGTTTTGAGATGTTTTTATAACTCATTGATTATCAGTTATTTAGATGATTGATTTTAAATTATCACATTTTTGTAGGAAAATTGTAACGCGGGCTGCCTAGCCTGCGTGTGCAATACGTTTAGACGTACTGTCTGAATGGCATTTCTCGAGAGACAGTAAACAATAAATTATTAGAAAAGTACAAATTTTGTTTATAAATCAAAGAGTTATACTTTAGAAATAAATGCAAATATTTTTTTAAAAACTTATTAATAACAATAGTTCGGACAGTTTCTGGTTTCTAAGCCCCCTGCCCCCGTAGGGGGTTCTTTTCCGATTTTTTTGTTAAGTGCTTGATAATCAGGCAGTTACAAGAAAAATTTGAAATACATAACTAGCTGATAATCAATCACTTATAAGAGCTGTCCGAAGTATTGTAATAAACTAATGTGAATATTTTGATAACTAATTGATAATCAGTTAGTTATATTTAAGAAATGGGATATTTTGACAAATAAGTGTTTTGCATCAAAAATAAAATTGTATAATTTATCTTAATGAATATTGAATGATTTTTTCAAAAAAGATGTTTTAATTAATATAAGCAATTGATAATCAAGCAATTATCAAAATATTCACGTTATTTTAGCTCCAAAACAGTTGCCGATTTGGGGGGCAAGTTCAAAGTCTGTAAAGCACTGATATTTTCGCCAGTGATTACGTTGTATGCCGAACTAAAACCTCTCAATCTTTCTTTAAATCTTTGCATATCAAGGGTTTTGGCGGATTGATGATTGTTCAAAACAACCATCACTGTTTCTTGGTCATCATACCGAAAATAGACATATAGGTTGTCTTCGGGGATAAAGTGCATCAGTTTGCCATATTGAATTACCTTTTTGGTTTTGCGCCATTGCAAGAGTTTGCGAGTAAATGCCTGTAAATCAGCCTCTTCGCTCGTAAGTCCTTGTTTGGTAAAAGCATTTTTGCTATCACCTTCCCAGCCGCCGGGGAAATCGCCTCGCAGTTTACCGTGGTCATTGCCGGGTCCTTCCATCATTATTTCCGTGCCATAATAAATCTGGGGTACGCCACGCATTGTAAGCAGGCTTGCCAAACCCATTTTCATTTTATTCAAATCTTTATTGACCGAAGTGGCAAAGCGAGTCAGGTCGTGATTATCCAAAAAAATGACGTTGTCATTCGGATTAGGATACAATACATCTTGAGTAAGGGTATAATAAATACGCAATAAGCCGGTATTCCATTCTTCTTGTTCGTTGAATGCTTTGTTATAAGCCAAGCAAAGCGGAAAATCGGTTACACTCGGCAAATAACTTTGGTAGCCGTCTTTGTTGGGGGCGTGCATTTGCCAATAAGCCTCCGCCGGTACAGAGTTTTCTTCCCACACTTCGCCCACAATATTGAAATTGGGATATTCCGTCAGAACTGCTTTGCACCATTGCGCCATAAAATCTTTGTAAGGATAAGGGTGCGTATCCATTCGGATGCCATCTAAACCCACATATTCAATCCACCAAATTGAGTTTTGCGTCAAATAAGTACCCAAAAACCGATTGCGTTGGTTCAAATCGGGCATTGAGGTATCAAACCAGCCCATTGCCATTTTGTCGCGGTCAAAATCGGATACATAAGGGTCAAACGAAGTAGAGAGGCGATAATTGGAGCGCGTAAAAGTCGGAAACTGATGAATCCAATCTTTCATTGGCAAGTCTTTGACAAACCAATGCTCAAGCCCACTATGATTAAAAACCATATCTTGAATCATTTTAAGCCCCCGTTGGTGGCACATTTCGGTCAGTTTGCGGTAGTCTTCGTTGGTGCCAAAGCGGGCATCAATTTTATAAAAATCAGTAATTGCATAGCCGTGGTAGGAGGCTTGGGGCTGGTTATTCTCGAGCAAAGGATTGACCCAAAGTGCCGTAAAACCCATATCGGCAATATAATCAAGGTTATTCATCATACCTTTGATGTCGCCGCCGTGTCGCTTGTAGGCTTGACTGCGGTCGGTTTGGTCGGTCATTCCGGCTACTTGGTCATTAGAGGGGTCGCCATTGGCAAATCGGTCGGGTGTGATAAGATAAATGGCATCGGCATTGGTAAATCCAGCATAGTCAAGGGCTGATTTTGCGCGTTTTTTGAGTTCATAATTGAAGATTTTGCTTTGTTTGCCCCATTGAAATTGAATCGGAAATGTACCGGCTTGGGCAGTTGGCAAAATATTGAGATAAACAAACAAATAATTGGGATTTTCGACACTTACTACTTCTTTGAGTGCTACACCCGGGTAGTTGAGGCTTACTTTGGCATACGAAATATCTTTGCCATAGACCAACAATTGTAATTCGGGATTTTTCATTCCGACCCACCAAAAAGCCGGTTCGACCCGCGACAGTTCAATTTTTTGGGCAAATAATGGATTGATAAATAAGAGTAATACCCATACTCTAAGGACGAGCGTGATGATTTTCATTGTTTGGTTTGTATTTTAAGAGACACCAAGATTTTTTATAAATACCTGATAATGAATAACTTATGAAAATTAGAGCAATTCCAAATGACAATGTTAGCCAAAATAAGTCGGAAAAATAAAATTTTATAGCCTTGATTTTAGGCTGTACTATTGGCTAAATCAGCAAATTGCGATTTTGGCTTTCAAGTATTTTGTAAATATTTGATTTATTGCCAAAAATAGTTGATTTTTGAGTACATAGTCATAAGGGTTTCTGGTTTCTGGTTTCTAGTTTCTGGTTTCTGGTTTCTGGTTTCTAGTTTCTGGTTTCGGTTATTGGATTATTAGTCATTAAAAATCAACAAATAAATTCATTATATCATTAAATTCTCCAAATCAAGCAATCAACAAATAAAATCATTGAGTCATTAGAAATCAACAAATCTCCAAATCAATAAATCTTTAAGTGTCAAGTTTCCAAAACAAGCAAGCCGATGTGTTTTAAAGTAGATATTCACACGCATATTATTCCTGAACATTTGCCCAATTTCCGCGAAAAATTTGGTTATGGGGGGTTTGTGAGCCTCGACCACCACAAGCCTTGTCGCGCGCGGATGATGATTGATGACAAGTTTTTCCGCGAAATTCACGAAAACAACTGGAGTCCCGAAGCCCGAATGAAAGAGTGTGAAGTACATCAGGTACAAGTGCAAGTGCTTTCTACGGTACCCGTGATGTTTAACTATTGGGCAAAACCATTAGATTGTTTGGCGGTATCGCAATACCTCAACGACCACTTGGCAGAAGTGTGCCAACGCTACCCTAAGCGATTTATCGGTCTGGGAACTGTGCCTTTGCAAGCCCCCGAAGTAGCGATTTTGGAAATGGAGCGATGTATCAATCGTTTGGGTTTGGCTGGTATTCAAATCGGTTCGCATATCAACGAGTGGAATTTGTCGGAAGAACGCTTGTTTCCTTTTTTTCAAGCCGCCGAAGAACTGGGTGCGGCTATTTTTGTGCATCCTTGGGATATGATGGGGCAGGAAAAAATGAATAAATATTGGTTGCCGTGGCTGGTAGGAATGCCCGCCGAAACCAGTTTGGCGATATGCTCAATGATTTTTAGTGGTATTTTTGAGCGACTGCCCAAGTTGCGGGTGGCTTTTGCCCACGGTGGCGGCTCGTTTCCGGCAACTTTTGGGCGCATAGCTCACGGGTTTGAGGTGCGTCCTGATTTGGTGGCAATTGACAACAATGTGCATCCCAGCCAATATTTGGGCAAATTTTATGTGGATTCATTGGTTCACGACCCCAATATGCTCAAGTTTGTGGTGGGTATGATGGGCGAAGACAAGGTAGCTCTTGGTACGGATTATCCATATCCGCTTGGCGAACTGGAACCGGGCAAGTTGATTGAATCGGTAGCCGAATTTAGCCCACAAACCCGAGAAAAACTATTGGGTTTGAATGCTTTGCATTGGCTCAATCGCTCCTTGACTGATTTTGTTGAGGAAGAAAAAATAAAAATGGGAATAAGGGTAAAAGAGTGAGGAGCGGGGAGTGAGGAGTGAGTTAATAATTATGTTGCTGTGCTAGGCTTCCAAGCCTAGCCCTATGTACTTGCACGTCTCCAACGTGCCTAGCGCGCGGACAAGCACCCTCAGAATACAGCTAAATATTTGACAATCAACTACTTACAAAAAAATAAATCAATTATTGTTAAAAACTTTCGCCGTTGTTGGTCCGTAGATTAATGCTGCCGAAGTTTAGCTAATCGCTGCCTGTTTAGTCCAGCATTTTTCGAGACCAACAACCAAACTTGTTAAATTATATAACTAGCTGATAATCAATTACTTGCAAAAAACAAATTAAACTTGCCTAAAAACTTGCGTATATCAATCCTCTAGCTTAACTTACCATCAATAACAAACTATACGAAGCCTTGCGAAAATCCGCTATGAATCCAAGCCGGACTTTCTTTTTTTGGACTAGCTTCGCAAACCTAGCAAAATAATATTCATTTAAACCATTACAATTATGCGTTACAAACCGATTCTCTGGTTAATAGGCTTAAGTTGCCTGTTACTCACTTGCAAAGGCAACAAAAACGTACCCCCCCTAGAACAACTGCCCCCCGAAACCCAAATCGGGGCGAACACCTTTGGTTGTTTGGTCAATGGCGTGGCTTGGACTCCGAAGGGCAATGCCGGATTTACTCCTAATTTTAGCCCTGTGCTGGAAGCCAACAATCAAGGAGGATGGAGTTTTAGTATTTATACTTATCGAAAGGGAAATGGTATCGACCAAGCGATAAATATGGGTATCAATAATATATCCAGTATAGGCGTGTATAGCTTTTTTGAAGATGATATTGGGTTAATTTTCTATGACTCAAGCAATTGTAAAGATTTTAGGCTTGATAATTCCAAAAGCATAGGAACAATTGAAATAACCAAATATGATATGGAAAATTTTATTATTTCTGGAAAATTCAATGCAAAATTATTCAAAAATAGCTGTGATACCTTAAGAATAACCCAATGGGCGTTTTGATGTCAAATTCAACTAATATTTATCTTTTAAACTTTTAAAACAATATGAAAAATTTATTTAAAATATTCAATTCAATTCAATTCAATTCAATTCAATTCAATTCAATTCAATTCAATTCAATTCAATTCAATTCAATTCATAAAAACTTTTTAGTTTTTATTTTTATTTTTCTCTTTGGCTTACACTTTTCGGCTGGTTTTGCTCAAAGAGCTCAGTCTGCCCCACCACCAGATGTAACTATCCAAGATACTACCTTTATACCATTGCCCAGTATAAAACGCTGACCTTTGGTTCGCTCAACCTCAGTAGTATTACCAGCGGACGTTTGCCGGAGTTTTCGCTCAATACTTTTGACTCGCCCCGTTGGGATGGCTTAGGCACCAATGAAGACACCACCCAAAGCTTTGCCGATTGGATGGGGCTGTATCGTTCGCTCTACGGAGCTGCCACTGGTAGCAATACTTGGCTTTTCCGCCGAGGCATTTACTTCCTACGCATCACCCACGCGCAGGGCGTAGAAACCAAGCGCATCGTCATTGACAAATAAACCCGCAAAAAATAAAAAAACCTCCTGCGCAAGCAGGAGGTTTTTTATTGAGTTCTATAGCTAGTTTGAATGATTATATCAGGGCTTCTGGATGAGTAGGCTTCACCAACTCCCATCACAACTCGCCCCTTGCATACTGCCTAATCCATTGATTATCAAGCTATTGACTCACTTGGTTTTGACGGTAGTAACAAAAGTAATCGGAATTACAATGCGGGTTTTGTCCCACAGTAGAACCAAGTTAGCTCCTTTTTTATCGGGTTCGAATTGAATGGTAAAAGCCTCATACTCATCTTCGCCACTTTGCACTTTGATAGGCATTTCCAATACATTTTTACTTTTTACCTCCTCATATTTGTAAGCCCCCCATTGTCCCAACACACCATTGAAAATAACTGTCCATTGGTCTTTGTCAGGAATTGAAAAAATGGTATAAGTACCGGCTTTGAGGGTGCGCTTATCAATTTTGATGTCTCGGGTAGTGGTAAACTCGGTGGCTTCATTGGCTCCGGTACGCCAGATTTGCCCATACGGGACTAAATCGCCAAAAATAGCTCGCCCTTTTTTGAGGGGTTGTCCGTAGGTTACTTTGAGATAATTGTCGCCATCGAGGTAGGTAGCCATTGCCAGCGTACTGGCTTTGGGCTTGGGTTGAATGAGTTTTTGGGCTTGTAATGGGGATAAAGCTCCGAGGCAGAGTAAAATCATCAGTCCTAGTTGTCCGATTTTTGAGGTCATTGTTGGGGGCGTTTTCTTGGCAATCATCATTGTTTTCATTTTTTGCATAAATTTAATCGCACAAATTTCAATATTAATCGGTATATATCGGCAAAAGTAAATCATTTCGTTTATGGTTATTGATAAATTTAGCCAATAAACCAATTATTTAAACGTAAGAATAGCCAATTTCGCATCTCTACTCACGAAGTTTTATCAGCAAATTATTGTTTTGTTTATAAATGCTTACAAGGTAATCACCAACTTAATTATTTACACATTTCTAAAAGTTAGTTCTACTTTGGTACTTTCCATTTTTGAACCACATAGGCACATAGAAAACATAGAGAAATACAATCTGGATTACTGTTTTGGGAAAAAAACAGTTCAATTGAACCTTATCCATTTCTAAGGTTCCAAAGTAGAATCAGTTAACATCAGAAATTTTTTTGCAAAAAAAGCAACAATTAGAACCCTTTTTCTCGTTATAGTACAAACATAGGTTTGATTTAATCATTACAATCATCATATAAAAATGAAAAACTACAAATTGGTAATTAGCGCAGTTTTTTCGGTATTGATTACCGGCTTGTTGTTGGGCATTGCCGCCTTTCACCCCATTAAAAAACTTTCCAAAACCGAAAAAAATTATTTGACGGTCAATGCTGCCCAAGTATCGCCTACTCAGTATGCCGAAAACTTGACCCAAAAAGGTGTATTATTGATTGAAAAACAATTGCTTGACCCCTTGCGCGCTAAGTTCAAAAACCAATCGCCCAGCAAAATATACAGCCGTTGCCCGAGCGGATTGCAATATCGAATGTTGAACAAACCGTCCGAAGACAGTCCTTATTTCAAATTGGCTTTGCGCAATTATGTTGGTTGCAAAGGTGAGTTTGTTTGTGAATTTAGGGTAAGTGCCGCCGAAGAAACGATAGAGGTCTTGGATAGCAAGGCTATCAAGTTTGTAAGTGCCGAAAGATGGGTCAATGCCCAAACTTCCGAAAGTTTGTCAGCTCTTGCAACCAAAAAAACTAAAAACGATAACTAATTGGTAATCAATCATTTATAAATTAAATAAGAAGCCGCAAGTTGAACACTCAACTTGCGGCTTTTTTATTTGAAATTAACAAGAAAAAAATAATATAAACAATATTTTTTGATAACCTTTGCCCGTGTCTCGCCTCTAGCGGGCTTTCAAATGATTAAAAATTATTCACGCTACTTTATTCACTATTTATTACAAAGGTTTTGAAGCCAAACAAAAGTTTTTGCCGATAGTTATAGGAGTAAAACTATTTTTATGAACAAAATTACTATTTTTTCCCTTGTAAACTTTTTTTTGTGGTTGCCGATGCTAGGCTGGGGACAAAGTGATAGTACCATCATTGAAGAAGAAGAAACCGAGACAGTGGACTATACCCAAATGGTGGCTACGCAAAAAAACAAAGCCTACTGCTCGGCAAGAATTTTGAGCCAAACTCCCCAAAAATTGATTTCGGTGGGCTATGATTTTCAAACCGCTAACACCCTCAGTGCCGGAGGTTTCGGCGACTTTGCCGAAGAAACCGAAAATATCCGCTTGAACCGTGGCTTGAGAATTGGCGTAAATTATCCGATTATTTCCAAAAATTCGATTTTAGTCAATCTAGGTTTCAATTATGCCGAAACCGTTTATCAATTTGCCGGTCAGAGTAGCGAACTCAATCACCCTTTGCTTAAGTCCTTGAATAACAATGGTTTGCGGAGTATGGGCTTGAACGCTACGGTTTTCAAACCCCTCAATAGCAAGCATTTTTTGTTGTTTCAGGCTACTGCCAATCTCAATGGGGATTATACTTTTGCCAATTTTCAGAGTTTGCGCTATACCCGTTATGGCGGGGCGGTAGTGTTTGGTTGGAAAGCCCACGACCGACGAATGTGGGGCTTGGGCTTAAGCAGAAGCTACTTGGCGGGGGCTTTGAATTATTTTCCGGTCTTGTATTATATGTATAGCTCCGAAAATGGCAAATGGGGCATAGAAGCCCTAGCCCCGGCACGGGTGCAATACCGCCGCAATTTGAGCAAAAAAGACTTGCTTTTGATAGGCTACGACCTACAAGGCAATAGTTTTCGCTTAAATAATCGTAACAATGTGTTCAATACCACTACTTTCAACGAACTCGAGCTACGCCGTGCCGAATTGCGCTTGGGTATCACCTACGAGCGGGCTTTGAGTCGCCTGATTTGGCTGTCGGCACAAGTGGGTTATCGTTATAATTGGGAATATAATATCGATAATGGCGACTTTTTCCGCAGTTTGTTTGACAATAAGCCTTTTTTGATTGATAATAAGTTGAGTAACCCGCTTTATGTAGGTATTTCGCTCAATTGGGTGAGTCTTTAAATCAATGATTTGAAAATACAATTCAATAGATAAGTGATTGATAATCAGTTAGTTAAATTTTTTTGCAAAACATTAGTCTGAAGGAATTGCTTTGCGCAATTCCTTTTTTTGTCCTTAAATAAATGGTGAAATCAATGACCAATGACTTAATCACCAAAACTAGAAATCCGAAACATTTAATTTTTATTCCTAAAAAAAAATCTTAACTTGTGTGAAAAATAAAACCTAAGTTAGAAAATACAAACGCCAAAATATATTATAAATCATTGATAGTCAGGTATTTAATTTATTGGCAAAGTAATTTTTTAGGTTTGAGGTACAAGAAGCGAAACGTTAGAAAATGATTATTTCAAACCAAAAACGCCGTATATTTTTAAAATAATTTTAATCATAAAACCTCAATTTTTGCCTTAGCAATAAGTATGGAATAAAGTAACACTTTTAAAATCAATAGTTCGGACAGTTTCTAGTTCCGAGTCATTTATTAAGCATCTGATAATCAGTTAGTTACATAAAATACTTACAATAGCATAACTTGTTGATTATCAGTTACTTACAAAAAATATCCGAAGTATTGAAAACATAACTTATTGAAAATCAATTGGTTATGTGATTTCTAATTTCTAATTCCTTACTAATTTAACGTGAATATTTTGAGAAATATTGAAAAAGTACAAAAAATAAATCTTTAAAAAAAAATCTAAAATCCCCCCAAGTCTTCAACCTGCGTGGAACTTTGTTAAATTGCTATGTCTTAAAATATTTCTGTAATTAATTGAAAATCAACAAATTATAATTATCTAAAAGCGAAAAAAGTCCACA
>JALONJ010000343.1 GCA_025455045.1 Microscillaceae bacterium
TTCATTTTGCTTGGTAATGTTCAGAATCACTGAAAAGCGAGAGCTTTTCAGAATTCAATGGAATTCCCAAAGGCAATTCCTGAAAAGTGGTGAAGATTCAACAAATAAATATAACCAATTGATTATCAAATAGTTATGAATTTTAATATTTTCAAAAAATAATCGAAATTTGATTTTTAATGGCATTGATTGACGATAATAGGTTGTTGGTTTACGCAAATTAGTTTTTGGTAGGCATAGCCCTCGACAAAGCCGATTTTTTGAAAAATTATCACTTACTTAGTCCTTAGGAATAGATACAAAATAAAGTAAACTTTTTAAAAACATAATCAATTGAAAATCAGGTAATTAAATAATTCTTAATTCCCAATTATTAATTCCTAATTCCTTATGAATGATTGGATAGCCAAAGAAAAACCAAGATTATTTGTCGGAATAGGCTTGGCATTTGTCGGTTTGCGAACTTTGCTGGGTTTGGGCGAAGGTGGCGATATGTTTGTGTCTTTGCTTTTTAACAATACTTGGCGAACCATTTATGTTACCATTCTGCATTTTATTCTCTTTGAGCGTACCTTAAGGTTTATCCAATGGCATTGGTGGCGACTACCACTTGGCTTGTTTTTGCTGTTTTTGCACATCTTGGCTTATGCTTTTGGCTTGTATTTTTGGAACAACATCGGGATTGCTTTGCGAATTTATACGCCTTTGGTTATTTATGATAAGGTAGAAGATAATCTGGAAGCCCAAATGGCATTTAGTGTCGGTTCATTGCTGTTTTTTGCCATAGCAAGGCACGTTTATTATTACCAAAAACTCAAAACAACTGCCCAAAAACTTAAGATTGAAAAGCAAACTGCCGAGTTGAACTATCTTAAATCACAAACTAACCCACATTTTTTGTTCAATACCTTGAATAATATCTATTCTTTGGCTAGAGATAAGTCCGACCTTGCGCCCGAATCTATTTTACGCTTATCCAAAATCTTGCGTTTTATGCTGTATGAAACCAACAGCGATTTTATTGCCATTGCGCAAGAGTTGAAAATTATACAAGACTATCTCGAGCTTGAAAAGCTACGCTACGATGCGTCTTTAATCATTAATTTCAATTATAATATCGAGGATATGCGCCAAAGTTTGCCCCCTTTGTTGCTGGTGCCACTCATCGAAAATGCTTTCAAACACGGCGTGTCCGAAACCCGCGACCGACCCTTTGTGGATATTCATTTGTCTATTCAGCAAAGAAATTTAACCCTGATAGTCAAAAATTCTTATGATAATTCGCTCGACAACAAAAAAATCCAAGAAAAAATCGGGCTTTCTAACCTACGTAGGCAATTGGAATTATTATTCAAAGAATATGAATTGCTTATTCAACCCAATGAATCCGAATTTAAGACAATTTTAAAAATTAACTTAGCAAGTTATGGCAAACCTTAGTTGTATTGTGATTGAAGATGAGCCTTTGGCAGTCAGAGTCTTGGTCGATTATATCAATCAAATTCCGTTTTTGGGGTTGAAAGGCACTTTCAAAGATGCTATTTTGGCTACTGAATATTTGCGCGACCATACCGTCGATTTGATATTTCTGGATATTCACTTGCCCAAACTCAAAGGAATGGCATTTTTGAAAACCCTGCCTCAGCCTCCGGCGGTGATTATTACTACGGCGTATCATCAATACGCAGTAGAAGGATTTGAACTCAATGTAACCGATTATTTGCTCAAACCCTTTGAATTTGAGCGTTTTTTGGTGGCTGTCAATAAAGTAAAAAAACAGCAAAACCTGCTCGACAAACCCAACGCCGATGAAGCCCAAGCCACCAAAGAAAAGGATTTCATTTTTTTGAACGTACAAAAGAAAAGGGTGAAAATTTGGTTTTCGGATATTGTGTATATCGAGAGCCAGCGCGAGTACATCAAAGTAGTTACTACCCAAAAAGAATACTTGAGCAAAATGAGTACACACGAAATAGAGGCACTTTTGCCTGCGCAATTATTCAAAAGAATTCATCGCTCATTTATCATTTCGGTAGCCAAGCTAGAATCCTATAATGCCGAAACCGTCGAGGTAAATGGGGTATCTATTCCCATTGGCAGAGGTTATAAAGCCGTAGAATTTGAAGATTTGGAATGATAATGCACCAAATTGTTAAAGATTTAATAAATTATTCACAAGGCTAACACATTGATTATCAACAACTTAATCACTTTTAATTTACTTGCCATTCTTTTACTTTTTCCAAAGCCCAAGCAACCATTTGCGTAAAAATAGGTAGTGGTAAGCGATGCTCTTCATCGGGCAAAAATTTGATATGGGTGGTTTTGTTGGGGCGTGCATCTTGCTCAAAAAACTGTAAACTACGTTGCGGATTGACCAACTCGTCTTTGCCGCCCAAAACCACCATACAAAGCGGGCAAGCCAACTGACTGACTGCCGGACTCACTTTCTTTTTGGCTCGAAGCGACAATGAGGGATTGGTAAGCAAGCAAGGCAAACCCAGCTCCTCTGCCAACCAAAAACCCATAAAACCGCCGTGTGAATGTCCTACCAAAAACTCAATTTTGTTTTCCAAAATATAATCTCGAAGCACATAAAAAGATTGATGGTTGTAGCTCAAATGCAAAGCAAAGGTTTCTAATCCAAACGCTTGCAAAACCGATATACCATCTTGCCAAGGGCGACTGCCCATTCCGTGGATATAGAGTGTTTTCATTGGTAAGTTCAAAATAAAAATCGCTAATGGTTAAATTGATTGAGTCTTTAAAACCTAAGCAAGTTATAACAATTATCAAGCAATTGCAATACCTCGAATGTTTTGTATGGGTAATTGTGAGGATTGGTGCCGGATAGCTATTTTGGCTTAAAATTTGGCTTATTGCGTACCATTCGTCTGTCAAATTTCTAGTTAAGAGCTAAGTATTTGAAAATCAGCTAATTAGCTTAAAAATGGTGAATTTTAGAAGTATTTGATAATCGACACGGTCAATGATTTATAAAGTATTGTTCATATCATTATACTTTTTTTAAGAAATCAATCAAGCTAAATCATTGATTGTCAGCATTTTATATCTTAGTATTTTTGCAATAAATTGAAATTGTATTGTAGGATTGTTCTGAAGTTAAGTCCGCAATAATTACCAAATCTTGGATTCAAGAATGATTAACTTAAACAATGGCTTATCGAAAACTAACAAGATTTTGAAACTTTGCCAATATCGAATAGTTAAAATACTTGGTAACAAGAAAAATAATAATGTAAAAGATATTTTTTGATAACCTATTGACGTGTCTCGCCTCTGGCGAAATTTCATTAATTAAAAAAACTATTCATTCTACATTATGCACTATTCATTACTTGCTGACTATTATCCATTTAATTTTGGTAAATTAGCCCAACAAAATAAAAACTGTATGCGCTACGTATTTTGGCGATAAAAGTTTAAAAAATATTGGTCTTTATCCAACTAAAGCTATTTAATCCTAGAATTTATTACTTAATTTGAAGAAAAATTGAAAAAAGCGAAGATAGAAATGAGGCGACTAGGGCGTGTAACCATTCATTTAACACACAAAAAGACATTGATTTTGCTGATTAAGACAATATTGACTCCATATTTTGCCACACAAGGCTACAAAAGCGTGCTGACAACAATGAAAAAAATCTTTATAAGTTTGGTATTTTTGGCAAGTATTCACCATACTGCCTCAGCCCAATGCGTAAAGATTGATAGCCTTGAGAAAGTGCTTTATGTACTGAATACCAAGCCTTTGGATACCAACCGAATCAATACAATGAATGCCATTGCGCTCGAGTGGCTCAAAAATCGCAAACCTTACAATGCCCTCAATTATGCCAACCAAGCAATGACACAAGCCAAAATTATGGGCTATCAAGTAGGGGTTGCCGATGCGTTGGTGGTGATTGGTGGTTTTTTTGTCGAAGAACCCCTCAAACGCGAAAAAGAGACCATTCCACGCTACAAAGAGGCTCTAGAAATCTATGAAAAATCGGGTAATCCCGAAAAAATTGCCTATGGTAACAAGGTACTGGGAGATTTTTATTACAATCTTTTTTATGAAAAAGATGAGCATTTTGATGAAGCTCTGGAATATTACCTAAAACAAGTAGCCGCCCTCGAGAAAACCGACAACAAACTTGCCCTTGCCAAAGCCTACGCCCAAGTGGGAAACTTGTACGATGATATGGGCGAAGATACCAAAAGCAAAGAGTATTTTTTGAAAGCCGTCGAGTTGCGCAAGCAAATGAGTGATGCCGAGGTAGATGACCCCCACTTGTTTGCCAAAGTTCAGCGTAGTTATGAATCACAAATCTACGCCGAGCGTTTTTTGAATTATGGCTTGGGTGGTAGTTTATTATTAATGTTGTTGTTTGCTTTTATTATGTATATCAATATTCGGCAAAAACAAAAGACGAATATGTTGTTATTGCAACAAAATGAAGAAATCAAAAAACAACGCGAAAATATCGAAGCCCAAAAGAAAACGCTCGAGGCGCAAAAACACGAAATTCAACACCAACACGACCAGTTGGTAGAGCAAAATCAAAAAATCGTAGAAGCTCAAGAAGAAATCAAAGCCGCCAACGAAAAACTGGTTAAAATGAACTTCATTTTGGAAGAAAAAGTTGCCGAGCGTACCCGCGATTTGCTCAAAACCAATACGGCTCTCACCGAAGCCAACGAAGAATTGGACACTTTGATATATCGCGCTTCGCACGATTTTAAAGGACCCGTAGCTACCCTTACCGGCTTGGCGCAGGTCGCTCGTTTTGACTGCGAACCCGATAGCCCGGCGGCTGACGTACTCAACAAAATTGAGTTTACTGCCCAAAAAATGGATTTGATGCTCGAGAAGCTACATCAGGTCAGTTATTTGATTGGCAAGCCTTTGAGTGTGAATTTGATTGATTTCCGAACAATTTTGGAAGACATTGAAGGGGTTTTGCTCAAGAAAATGAAAATAGAGCAACTGCCGGTGCAAATTGATTTGGAAATTGAAGATGCCTTGTATTTTTATTCCGATGCCGAATTGATTGCGATTATGCTTGAAAATATGCTCGAGAACGCTATCCATTATCGCACTCAAGACCCCCAAAAAACGCCCAATATTTGGATTGAAGTAGTACATCGCACCGATTTTGTGCATCTCAAAATCCGCGACAATGGGATGGGAATCCCCGAAAAATATTTTCCCGAAATATTTGATATGTTTTTCCGGGGCAATGAACTCGCCAAAGGCAACGGCTTGGGCTTATATGTAGTTCGCAAAGCCCTCGAAAAAATGGGCGGATCCATTGAAGTAGAAAGTGAGGAATATAAATACACGCTATTCAGGCTTAAATTGCCCAAGTGATAAGCCTACACTTTTATAAATACATAAATCATTGATTATCAATACTTTATATCTAATCATAGCTAAAATTAATTTCGGTATTATCACCAATATTGAGACTTTGAACCAAGCCCTTGAGCGATGTATCATTGCCAATGATGGAGTCTTTGAGGACTACATCTTTCAACTCGCTGTATGAACCAATGATGCTATTGCTCACTATGGCTCCGCGCAAATAAGAATTGTCGCCAATTGCCACATTGGGACCAATGATTGAGTTTTGGATTTGGCAGTTTTTGCCGATGCTGACCGGCGGAATGATAATTGTCTGAGGAAAATCCGGCTGGCGATGGGGGCGAAAGCCCCCGGTATTGAGCAAAATAGCATTGGCTTCGAGCAAAGTTTCTTTGCGTCCGCAATCAAACCAATTGTCGACTTGCATAATTTTGATTTTTTCACCCAAATACAACATTCGCATCAGGGCATCGGTCAGGTGGTATTCGTTGTTGGTTTTGAGATGATTGTGAATCAAATAATCAATAGCTTCCAAAAATAGGGGTAGATGATTGATTTTGTAAATTCCGACCAATGCCAAATTAGATTTCGGGATTTTGGGCTTCTCCACCAGCTTTTGAATAAAATCGCCTTCGCTTTCCATCTCGGCAATGCCAAAAAGTAACGGATTAGGCACTTTTTTTACTCCCACAGTTGTATATTGGGCATTCAACAAGATAGATAAGTCTAAGCTGGCAATGGTATCGCCAAATACAATCAAGGCTTCTTGGTCGTCGAGCAGCAAATGTCGACAAACCCAAATGGCGTGCGCCGAGCCTTCGCGGGGTTCTTGCACAACAAACCGAGCGCGAATCTTGTCGCCATAAGTGGCATTGATAAACTCCTCGATTTTATCGCCCAGATACCCCAATACAAAAATAAAATCTTCTAAACCTCCTTCAATCAAATTATCAACAATATGTGCCAAAATCGGCTTACCGGCAATTGGTACGAGGGTTTTGGGTTGGGTATGGGTGTGAGGGCGGAGTTTGGAGCCAATCCCGGCTACCGGAATAATTACTTTCATTTTGATTCGCTAAATTGACAAGCAAAATAGAATGAAATTGCCAAAAAAACAATTTTTAATTGATATTCACAGTTATTTAGGCTTTGGAAACCACAAATTGAGTTTCGGAAAGTCAATTATCAATTATATCTCGATAATTCATTGATTTTTATCTTGGCTGAATTTTGACGAATCCTTACAACGTATTTTTGGATCTTCACCACTTTTCAGGAATTGCCTTAGGCAATTCCATTGAATTATGAAAAGCTCTCGCTTTTCAGTGATTCTGAACATTACCAAGCAAAATGAATATTTTGCGAAGGTAGCGAGCGAAGCTCTGAAGAATCTAAAGCGTTGAT
>JALONJ010000344.1 GCA_025455045.1 Microscillaceae bacterium
TTCACCAAGCTATCGCTTGGTTCATTAATGCTCAGAATCACTGAAATTGATAAATTTCAGAAAAAAAATTCTCATTCCTGAAAAGTGGTGAAGAACCAATTTGCGCTTTCCGATTTTTTGACTCACTGCACTTGCTTGTGTCCCACAGGCTGGAACAGTGAGTTGCTGCTTGTATCCTCACAAGCAACAATTTGCCCTAATTTTTAAATAAAATTTGTACTTTTTTAATAATACTTCAAAAAATCAAAAGGAATTTAAGAAATCTCAAAACGACAATTTGCCGCGCCCATTTTGATAATGTCGCCCGATTTGAGGAGTTTTTTATCAATCCGTGTGCCATTGACAAATGTGCCGTTAGTACTACCCAAATCATTTAAAAAGAAACTGCCGTTCTCGATAGTAATGCTGGCGTGGCGCGAAGAAACCGTTTGTTCGGGAATGACAATATCGTTGTTGGCAGCCCGCCCAATGGTCATAGTCGGTTTGTTGAGTCGGTAGTTTTTGCTAAACGAACCGGCTAAAACCTGTAGCACCGGCGCACTGCCTCCGCCCCCAATGATGGTATTTTTGGGGTCAAGTTTTGAGGCGGGAATTACCGTGGGCACTTGGTCTATTTTTTTGGCGAGTTCTTGTTCTTTGAGCCGCAATTGTTCTTGTAAGCGAATGTTTTTTTCTTGCAGATCTTGCAACAAGCCTTGTTTTTCTTGTTCTTTGCGGCGCAAGTCGGCTTCGCGTTGGGCTTCTATCTCGGCTTGGGCTTCTTCTTCTTCGAGTTTGCGGAGGCGCATTTCATTGTATTGCCAATAGCCCAAACCCGCCAACAGCCCGGCAATTACAAGAATAATCCAACCATAACTTGTCCAAAAGTTTCCGCCCGCCCCCCCCGGCGCGTAAAAGTACCCGTTCTCGATAGTACCGGCATATTCTATTTTATAAAAATGCTCTTTGCCATCGCGCAGGGCATCGTTTAAGAGGCTAAACTCTATTTCGTATTGTGGGCTTCCCCCGCCATTATTGGTGTTGGCGGCTGGGCGGTCTTCCAAAAAATCGCCGATGGCGTTTTTGATGTCGGTAGAAGAAGCCGAAATCGCCGAAATACCATCAGTCCGATTGCTAATGAGGCGAAAAGCATCGGGCGAAAACCGCCCATCAATTCGATAATTGACGGTATGAATAGTAACATTGAGTTTTTTGGCGCGCTCCACAATGTCGTCGGGTTTGTAAGTAGAGGCAGTGTTATAAATTGCGCCCGAAATCAGAATCAAGATTTTTTGTCCGTCTTTTTGGCTTTCGCCGATTCTGTCCATTGCATCATACATTGCCTTCATAATGTCGCTTGCTCCGGCACTATCCAATGAAGGGCTGATTCGGTTTTGAATATCCGACTCCATTAGGCTAAAATTATTGCTAAAATCTCGACTAAAGCTGGTTACATTGCCCGAAGCATCGTAGCCAAAATAGCCCACATTCATAAAATCATTGTCGCCCAACAAGCCCAATGATTCTTTGACGGCAGTTTTAAAACTTTGAATATAAGTGCCTTCGGTGTAGTTGGAGGCATCAATGAGAAAATAGACGAGACGTGAGCTTTGTTTGTTTTCGTCCGAACCCAAGCGATTGAGAGCGGTGATTTCGAGGGGTCTTTGGGCTTCATCGGTGATTTTGAAGTCGCCTTTGAGGGGTTCGACATTGGCGGCAAGCTCGACTACCGAAATGAGCTTGGGGTACTGGGCAGTATCCACCTTGGTTTCCACGATTTTGAAGGTTTTTTTGTCTTGGGCTGGCAAATAAAAGCCCATAAAAAATGCTAAAAGGCTGATAATCAAATATTTATACTGCATAAGAATAAAAATTTTGGCTATTAAGGTGTAACATTTGCAGGCAATTAACTTGCTTGCTATATCCTTTTAACTTATTGATAATCAATGAGTTACGGCTATTTTTCAACTCAAATATTTTACAAATGTAAATAAAATACAATTTTTTATTTTCAAATGTTTAAAAAATTATTTCAATGTTCAAAAATTATCCTGCTGTACAAAATTAAGCGATAAAATTAATTATATTTTAATTGATTGATTATCTACGCTACTATTTTTAAACACCTGATAATCAGTGTTTTATGAATTACTAGCTCCTTTAGCGGCAAAAATATTCACGTTAAATTTACAATACTTCGGATAGTTTTCATAAGTAATTGATTATCAGCTAGTTATGCCATTTCAAATATTTCTTGTAACTGACTGATTATCAAGCACTTAACAAAAAACTCGGAAAAGAACCTCCTCCGGGGGCAGGGGGCTTAGAAACCAGAAACTGTCCGAACTATTGATTTAATGAACCCCGACAATCTCTAGCAATGCCGATTCTAAGGTAAGCCCCGGTCCAAAAGCCATACTCAAGATTTTTTGCCCTTGCTGGGCAGGTTGGAGATTTTGCAGGATTTTTTTTAATACAAATAAAACCGTAACCGATGACATATTGCCATAATTGCGCAAAACTTCGTAGGCAGTTTGGTTTTTTTCGGGAGCTATTTCCAAACTTTTTTCGATGGCTTCCAATATTCTGCGCCCTCCCGGGTGAATTGCAAAGTATTGAATATCAGGCATTTGGAGATTTATTTTTTGTAAAAGTGTATTGACTAATTCCTGAATTTTGGTTTGCAAAAGACTGGGAATATAGCTCGATAACTTCATCTCGAAGCCAAAATCGCCGATTTGCCAAGCCATATCTTGCTTGCCACGCGGGGCTAAATCGCAATGAAATGCCGACATTTGTAGATTGACCGGCTGGCTGTTTTGGCTCTCGACCAATACCGCCGCCGCGCCGTCGGCAAACAATGTATTTGCCAATAAATCGTCTTCGGCTAAGGATTGTTGCAAGTGCAAAGTGCATAATTCTACGCCTACAATCAAAACCTTGGCTTCGGCTTCGCTCCGGCAAATGTGGTCGGCAGTTTTGAGGGCATTAAAAGCCGCGTAGCAACCCATAAAGTTGATGCACGTCCGATGAATACCCGGGTTGAGTGCCAATGCTTCAATAATTTCAATATCTAAGCCGGGGGCATACATTCCGGTACAACTCACGGTAATCAAATGGGTAATTTGATTCAAAATAAGGTCTCGATTGCGCACACAATCCCGAATGGCAGCGACTGCCAAAGGGCAAGCATATTGCCGAAATATCTCCATTCGAGTTGCCGTAGAGGGGTAGTGGCTGGGAGTATAAAAATCAAAATCGTGGTTTTTGGCAAAATCATCTAAAACCGAATAACGGGTCTCGATTGCCGATGCCCGATACAAAAGTTGAATTTTGCGAGCATCTTGCGGAGTTTGCGCCAAATGTTTGACCATAAAAAGCGCGGTTTGGGCTTGCGAAATTTGATGAGGCGGATTAGCCGTTCCGATAGCAGTAATGTAAGATTTTGTCATAAAAGACAGTGTCGATTGATTATTTTGCCAATTGCATACCTTGCAATTTATACATAAACAATCGTTTGGCGAAATGAAATGTTATGTTAAAATCGAGATGATGCAGCTAAAAGCATAAAATCTATCATAAGCTATTGATTATCAGATATTTAAAAATAGCATTTCTTTATTAATTTTCCGAAATTATTGTTCACTGTGCTACCAAATCAGGGCAAAGAAGATATACACGCAAGATGGCTGAGGCTACTCTTTCAGTCTTTTTTTGCTCCACACGCCCCATCGTTTGCGTTGGGCTTGCGACTCGAGCTTTTTGAATTCTTGGGCGTGTTTGAGGTTGTTTTTGTATGGTTTGGCAAAGGCATAACCTCGGCGAATGAGTTCGGCATTGACACTTTTGCCGGTTTTGCTGACATAAACAAACGCCAACAAGCGTCCGTATTTGTCTTTTTTGATATGGTCAAACTCCAAAAAAATCGGCGTGCGCACCGGCAAAAGCTCGGCTAAAAATTCGGTGGCTTCGTGCGCCACTTGGTCAAAATGATGGGAGTCATCGTGTTGTTCGGGGCAATCAATTCCACAAAGACGTAGTTTGATATTTTTACCGTATTTTTGGGTATTGACCAACAAGGTATCGCCATCGATGATTTCTACCACAGTAGCTTGCTCATAGTTTCTGCCCATCATAATCACAATCAAAAAAAGCCCACCAATTACGGCAAAAAAGCCGATATACAACATTTCGTCCATACAAATTTTATTTTTTGTCAATCAATACAATGTAGAGTTTGGGTTTCTAGTTTCAGGTTCCGAGTTTCGAGCTTTGGGTTTCTAGTTTTAGTCATTTGGTCATTGCGTACTAAAAATCTCCAAATCAACAAATCAAAAATCCCCCATCCGGGAGCTAGGGGGCTTCAATTCCCAATTTTATTATTGATACCTCGTTTTTTTACATCTTTCTCGATTTGCTTTTGTTTCTCAATTTCGTTGGGAGTTTTGGGCTTGGCTTTTTCCTTGTTTTTTTCTTCTTGATTGATGTCGCCTTTGTTTTCAATGATGATTTTGCGCGAAACAATATCCACAAATTCCATTTCAAAAATAATAGGCGTAAAAGGCGGTATTTTGTCGCCTAAGCCGGTAGCTCCATACGCCAAGTAGCTGGGAATGACAAATTTGGCTTTTGCCCCTTTTTTCAACAACAACATTATTTCGTCAAAAGCCCGAATAGCCACTTTGCCCCCTACCGGAAACTCAAAGTTGCGCCCGTCTTGTGCCGAACTGCCAAATATTTTGCCGTCGAGATGCTTGCCGGTATATTGAATACTCACTACGTCGTCTTTGAGGGCAAAATCACCCTCACCTTGTTGCTCAATATGATACCATATACCTGAGTAAGTTTTTTTGTAAGGCAAGCCCGATTTGGCAGTGTATTGAATAATGGCTTTTTCGTCGATCTTGCGCGCGCGAAACTCCTCGTCATCTTTGATTTTTTTGACTTCTTGCTCATTATACACTTTCAAAATTTTGATATAATACTTCAAATCAGTACCTGATTTAATAAACGCAGGTCTTTTGCGGTTCAAGGCTTCAAACTGCATATCTGATTTTACCAAAAACAAAGCACTGTCGCCAATATGCAATTGCATAAGCATATCTTCCAAAAAACCTTTTTCGGCAGACATCACTTCCTCGGGACTTATTTCTTTGGTAAGGGGCGAGTTGGGGTAGCTCGTTTTGAGTATAGAATCGCTCTCGGTGCGGGTTTGCAAATGAAAAGTAACAAAATCTTTGCGAATGATTTTGCGCCCTTGAGGTTTTTGCGTAAAAATTTTGTACCGCAAGGTGTACCAACGTTTGTTCAAATTGAGGTCTAGGGTTTTGAAGTCGGATTGTTGCGCCCACACCGGCAAGTCGAGAGCCAGCCCCAACACCCAAGCCAGAAACAATCTTTTCAACATATTTGTAAGAAATTAAAAATTAAATTTAAAAATTCGTAAATCATTGATTACCAAATAGTTGTATAATTACACACTATAAAAAATGATTTTTCTAGCAAAAATCATTTTATGCAAAGCGACAAAGTTTAACACTTTGCCGAAGTACCAACCATCATATCATAATCATAACTTATAACGAAATGCCAGAGGATTTGGATATTGAAAAGTATAATTTAATCTTTGAATTAATTTATCACTATTGACAATTTTGAAGTTAAAATCTTCATTATCAACAAATTCGGGGGCGGCATAGCCAAAATCGGCTACATTTTGGGCATACACTTCGGCGCGGGGCGGGTGCTGAGGGGCTACTACATTAAAGACCTCATTGTTGGTATTTTGGCGAATTATTGAGCTAATAATTTGAATCACATCATCACGATGCACATAATTGACCGGAATTTTGCCGGTTGTCAAGCCTTTTTTGCCGGCAAAATACTTGGCAGGAATCCTATCATAGCCCATCAGCCCGCCACAGCGCAAAATAACCACCGAACAATGACTCAGGTTTTGTAAAATATTTTCGGCTTGGTACAAAGCCAAGTTAATATCATCTTGGGGATTAATAACCTCATTTTCAAATACTTGGCGATTGACTTCAGGATAGATGGAAGTAGAACTCAAGTAAATAATTTGCTCAATCGGTGAGTTCGCAAGAGCTTGGCACAAGTGGCGAATTTGTGCGGGGTGAAAATCATTGCCCCGCTTGGCTACTTGTGGGGTAAGGCTGATAATCAGCACTTTAGCTTGCAAAAAATCCGCCAAATCATCGCCTTGGGGCGCAGGCGCAAAGTGCAAATGATAAGGCAAAATACCGGCTTGGGCGAGTGTTTCCAATTTTTCGGGGCGAGTTGTTGAGCCTTTGACGGCATAATTTTGCGCAATCAACTCATTGCCCAAAGGCAAGCCCAACCAGCCACAGCCCAAAATACTAACGGTCGGAATTATCGGGTCTTCTATTTTTGTCATAATAGATTTTTGTATAAAAATGCAAATATTTAAAAATATCCGCAATTCTCAGGGTAAAAACCACAAACCAATATTTGATTTTTCAGAATCTTTGCAAATGATTTTGATTCTTTTACCCATTTTGAGGAAATTCCAGCTTTATGCTAAGCCAAAACTCATTTACACGGGCAGGCTAGACAGCCTGCGTTACAATTTTTCCATAAAAACCCAAAGAAGCATAATTTTTACTTAACTAATTGATAATGAGATACTTAAAAATAATTTATTGCAATAATTTTTATTACACGACATTTAGGTTATAAGTTGGTTGTATTGGGAACAAAAAATGGGTTTTCGAAGGTTTATGAAATATGGAAACAAATCAAAACCTTTT
>JALONJ010000345.1 GCA_025455045.1 Microscillaceae bacterium
GGAATTTTTAATTACACATTTTTAATTCTCTTATTGTGTCGGGGTGGCAAGATTCGAACTTGCGACCTCCTGCTCCCAAAGCAGGCGCGATAACCGGGCTACGCTACACCCCGAATTTGATTAAATAGTGAAGCGGAGAGGGCGGGATTCGAACCCGCGGTACGGTTGCCCGTACGACAGTTTAGCAAACTGCTCCTTTCGGCCTCTCAGGCACCTCTCCAGCCTAACTTAGCAAGTCTTACTATTTGCTAAGGGAGTGCAAAGATATAGAATATTACTCATCAAAGCCAAATTAATTACAATTTTTTTTATAATTTATTTTAACTCATTGATTATCAAATAATTGTATTCTTAAAACACAATTGGTCTCGAAGCAAGTTTTGAGAATTAAATGGGTTTTATCCATAAAATAAAAAAAAACTCCTAAATTGTTTGCGAATCACAACTATTCAAAATAACTTAAATTATGCAAAAATATATCCTTGCGGGCTTGAGCTATTTTCTAGTTTTGAGTTTGACGGCGCAAAATGCTCCCCGCCCCGATATCAATCTCGACCAGTTTATCTTGGATTTGTTTTCTGTGCAAGATGAGGATTTGAACTATGAGGAAGTATATGAAACTCTTTTACAACTTTACCGCAATCCTTTGGATTTGAATAAAGCCCAACGCGAAGACCTGGAATCGCTATTTGTGTTGAGTGAGTTACAAATCAATAGCTTGCTGGCTTACCGGCAAAAATACGGTAATTTGCTCACTATTTACGAACTACAAGCCGTTCCTGAGTTTGATTTGCCTACTATTTATAAGCTATTGCCTTTTGTGGAGGTACGAGATAGTGGCATCAATACTGGTTCACAGCCCTTGCTCAAAAGAATTGCTCAAGAACGCGACAACCATTATCTACTACTGCGCTATGACCAAACTCTCGAGACCCGTCGAGGCTACACCCAACAAGCCTCTCCTTCTCAAAAATATTTGGGTAATCCTATGCGCTTGTATGCGCGCTACCGAGTAAGCCATATTCAGGATTTTAGCTTAGGCTTTACCCTCGAGAAAGACGCAGGCGAACAATTGGTTTGGCAACCCAGCACCCGCCGATATGGGGCAGATTTTATATCTTTTCACGCTTTGTTTCAAAATAAAGGTAGATTCAAAACCATTGCTTTGGGTGATTATCAACTACAAATTGGGCAGGGGTTGCTGATGTCGGCGGGTTTTACGATTGGCAAAGGTGCAGAAACCGTACAAACGGTACGCCGCCCCAATTTGGGGCTTCGTCCTTTTACTTCGGCGATTGAAAGTGGTTACTTGCGCGGCGGGGCAATTACCTACGACTTGGGGCAGTTTGAACTTACGGCTTTTTATTCTAATACTCGCCGAGATGGTTCTTTGAGCGAAAATGAAAGTGATTCATTGAATGTCGATAATTTGGAAGACTTGTTTATTGAGACTTTGCGGGTGAGTGGCTTGCATCGTACTGCCGGTGAAATTGCCGGTAAAGGAATCTTTCGGGAGCAAACTTGGGGTACGCATCTCAACTTTACCAATCGAGAACAAAACCTACATATTGGGGCGAGTGTGGTACATACCGACTACAATTTACCTTTTAGGCGCAATGCCCGAAGCCCCCGCGATAGTTTGCTTTATTTGTTTGAGTTTCAAGGCAAAACCAATCATAATTTAGGCATCAATTTCAATTATCAATGGCAAAATTTTTCATTTTTTGGCGAAGCAGCTCAGTCGCGGAGTGGTGGGCGAGGCGCAATCAGTGGGTTGGTGGCTAGTCTGGCTTCGCAAATAGATTTCGCAATGGTTTTTCGGCATTTTGACCGCAATTTTCACACTTTTTTTGGTTCGGCATTGAGCGAGAGTACACGTAACATCAATGAGCAGGGTATTTATTGGGGAATCAAAGTCCACGCCCACCCCAAAGTCAAATTGACGGCTTATTATGACCGATTTAAGTTCCCTTGGCTACGTTTTCGGGTAGATGCACCTTCTGAGGGCTATGAGTGGCTGGGGCGCATTAACTACCAAATCAGCAAAAAAATTGGTTTATATGCCCAAATTCGTCAAGAAGTAAAAGACCGCAATGTGAGTTCGGAGCAAAGCTCTACGGTTTTGCGAGAAATAAGAGCTGGAAGTAAATACAATTATTTGCTCAATTTGGATTATCAAGCCGAAAAAATATTGCGCTTGCGTTCTCGAGTGCAATTTAGTAGTTTTAATTTCAATGGGCGATTGACTCAAGGCTATGCTTTGGTACAAGACTTGGGCTTAGATTTTGGCAAGTTGAGTTTTGATGCGCGGTGGGCAGTATTTGACACCGATGATTTTGACAACCGCCAATATATTTATGAAAAAGATGTTTTATGGTATTTTTCTATTCCGGCATATAGCGGGCAGGGTATTCGCAATTATATGTTGGTTCAATATCAATTTAGTCAGCGATTGAGTTTTTGGCTACGTTGGGCAAGATTTACATATAATAATCAACCGACTATAAGTAGTGGGAGCGAACAAATTGTAGGTAATCAAAGAACCGAGGTACGCGTACAAATGCGGGTTAGGCTGTAAGTAATGAGTTAATTATAAGATGTGCTGATGTGCTAATGTAACACATTGATTATCAATTAATTAATAAACTCAATTGTTTACTTTATTTTATTCTTGTTCCTAAGAATGAGAATATCGTATAATTGCTTCAAAAACATAAAGCATTGATAATCAGATAGTTACAATATTGCATTTCGTTTTGGAATTTAAGAATCTTTATATCTTTTTCGGAAAAATTGTAACGCAGGCTGCCTAGCCTGCCCGCATACAGAAGCTTAGGTTAAGAGTAAACCAATATTTTCTTGAAAATGGACAAAGAATCTAAAATTAAACATAAACCCGAAATAGCCGAACCCTGACCCAATGTTTAAATTTTTTTGCTTAAATAAATAATTTCCTGCGCTGGTAAGGCGTATTTTTCTACTATTTTGGGGTCTAATTGCTTGACAAAATCATCTTCTACTACTTGAAAACCAGCTTTTTCTAGTCTTCTGCCGTAGTCTTTGCCATACATTCGCACGTGGTCTTCTTGCCCGTAGGCTTTGAATTTTTCGGCGGGGCTTGTGATATTTTTATCTTCAAAAGTGGTGGCTAGTGTATCACTAAAAAATGGTACTTGAATAATTGCCCAGCCCCCGGGCTTCAAAACTCGATGAATTTCGGACATCGCTTGAATATCATTCTCAACGTGTTCCATTACGTGATTGCAAAAAGCTACTTCAAAAGTATCATCTTGAAAAGGAATTTGATGAATGTCCATCTTCACTTTTGCCAAAGGTGATTCAATATCGGCAGTGATGTAATCCAAATTTTTCATTTTTTCAAAACGATGTATGAAACAACTTTCAGGAGCTATATGCAATACTTTTTTGGAGGTTTGAAAAAAATCGGTTTTTTCGCGTAAATATAGCCAAATCAGGCGATGACGCTCCAAAGCCTGACAATTGGGGCAAAGTGCATTGTTACGCGCCGAAGTTCCGCGCCCATAAGGAATAAAAGCCCGAAACTGACTACCACACACCGGACATTCAACGCCTTTGCCTCGATAAAACAAACCTAAAATCTTGAGTGCCAAAGGGCTAATCAGTTGTAAATATTTGCGAGGGATTTGACGTATTACGAAACTAATAATTTTTTTCACGTTGTTAAGCGTTTTTGACGATTATTAAAATTCATAAATCATTGATTATCAATATTTTATGAATTTTAATAAAACATTTTATTAATCAAATTTTATTTTTCTGCTGCCACTACCAAACCCAATTTTTTGCCTTCGGCAAGCATAAATTGATAAGCGAGTTCGTATTCATTGGGAATAATACCATCTAAAATCGCCTCTCGAATAGAAGTCTTAATCAAACCCACCTCTCGACAAGGATTAAGCCCAAAAGTTTGCATAATGATTTCGCCGGTAATGATAGGCTGAAAATTGCGAATCTTATCTCTCTCCTCCAATTCCTGAATTTTGGTTTGCACCAAGGCGAAGTTATTGATGAATTTTTGCACTTTATTGGGGTCTTTGGAAGTAATATCAGCTTTGCATATAGTCATCAGGGCTTCCAAATCGTCTCCGGCATCAAACAAAAGTCGGCGAAGGGCTGAGTCGGTAATCCCCTCGCGCGAGAGCGGAATGGGTCGCAAGTGTAATTTGACCAATTTTTGCACAAATTTCATTTTTTCCCCCAAAGGCAACTTAAATTTACGAAATATATCAGGAACCATCTTTGCCCCTTTGTCTTCGTGTCCGTGAAATGTCCAACCTACTCGTTTGCTAAATCTTTTGGTGGCAGGTTTGGCAATATCGTGCAAAATAGCCGCCCAGCGTAGCCAAAGGTCATTTGACATTTGTGCCACATTGTCAAGCACTTGCAAAGTATGAAAAAAGTTATCTTTATGCCCTTTGCCTTCTACCATTTCTACACCTTGCAATTCCACCATTTCGGGAAATATCAGATGCAACAACTCACTGTAAAACAGCAATTTAAAACCATAAGAGGGTTTTTGACTCAGGATAATTTTGTTGAGTTCGTCTGAAATACGCTCCTGAGAAATGATTTTGATGCGCTCGCGGTTTTCTTTGATGGCTTCAAAAGTATCGGGGTGAATATCAAAATTCAACTGAGAGGCAAACCTTACCGCCCGCATCATCCGCAAGGGGTCGTCCGAAAAAGTAATATTGGGATCAAGTGGGGTACGAATGATTTTGCGCTGTAAATCACCCAAGCCATCAAAAGGGTCAAGTAAATCTCCATAATTGTGAGCATTGAGGCTGATAGCCAAGGCATTGATGCAAAAATCGCGGCGGTTTTGGTCGTCTTCCAGCGTACCATCTTCTACAATTGGTTTACGGGAATCTCGCTGATATGATTCTCGCCTCGCCCCTACAAATTCCAGTTCCCATTCTTCGGTTTTGACCATTGCTGTACCAAAGTTTTTGAAAAGTGTAACTGCCGGAGTTTGCCCCATTTTTTGCCCGATTTGCTGGGCTACCGTTTGCGCCAAGGCAATACCGCTACCCACGCAAACAATATCAATATCTTTGGAGGGGCGTTTGAGCAACAAATCGCGCACAAAACCACCCACTAGATATGCCTCCACTTGACATACTCGCGCACTTTGTGCCAATAATTCAAAAATCGGATTTTGATGCAAAAACTCGGCGAAGTTCATTAATCAACTTTAGTTTACTAATCTTAAGAATTTGCAAAAATAAAGGTTTTTTAAGTCAAATTATAATCTTAGGAAATTGTTTTACCAAGCTGTTGAGTTTAATGAATTGACTATCAAATATTTATGAACTAGACAATGCTTTAGTTTAGGCTAAAATATACCCATTTATCAAACTTTTGGTTTCAATAGTTTAGCTGGTAGTCCCACCTTAAAGTGTGTATGGCCTGAAACTGTTTAAAAAGATAGCGGGTTATAAGTTTATTAAAGAATTTCCCAATCAAATAATAAACCGATGAACCCGCAATTATATAGTTGTCAGCACAAAGATTGTGCAAAATTTGGGGAGGTAGGAGCCAATAACTTGGTCATTCATTCCCGTAAACAAGAACGTTTAAAATGTAAAATTTGTCAAAAGACCTTTACTTTGAGCAAAGGCACGGGATTTTATCGCTTGCGTTACGATCCTAATTTGATCAAGATAGTTTTGATTTTAGTCTCATTTGGTTGTCCGCTTGGGGCGATTCATCAAGCGTATGGGATAGATATGCGAACCCTCGATAGGTGGATAGGGCGGTTTGGGTCACAATGCAAATCTTGGCATTGGTCTTGGATCAAGTCTTTTTTTTCTTCGGTTCGGATTCAAGCGGACGAACTTTGGCTCCGACTCAAAAAAGGCAAAGCTTGGATAAGCACCGCCTTAGAGGTCAGCAGTCGTTTTTGGGTGGGTCTTGAGGTGAGTAAAAGGCGCAGTGGTTTGCTGATTAAACGACTCTATGAGCAAGTCAAGCACAGCCTGAAACCCCAAGCTTCTTTGCTGATAGAAACCGACGGTTTTGCGCCCTATGGTAGTCTGGCTCCGAAGGTATTTCGGGATAAAGTCGTGGAAAAAGGGCATTTTAGCTACCGAGTGTGGACAGATTTAGTCGTTATACAAGTCGTGAAGAGCTACAGCC
Source organism: Microscillaceae bacterium (assembly GCA_025455045.1). Classification (GTDB taxonomy): domain Bacteria; phylum Bacteroidota; class Bacteroidia; order Cytophagales; family Microscillaceae; genus JALONJ01. Next base: position 6,181 of record JALONJ010000345.1, read on the forward strand.
AAAAGGGTAAAAAATACCTTTTTGAAGGCTTAAATAAAATAAAGCTGGCTTGGGGCGAGTGGCCAAAATATGGCCAGTATGCGAAAAAATATGCCATTCAATGGGCTAATACGGCTTATATTGAAAGGCTCAACGCTACGCTAAGAGGGCATTTGCATTGTTTGGTTAGGAAAGGCCGAGCTATCAAAGAAAATCTTCAAAGAGTAGAAAATATGTTATGGATAAAACTGGTCATTTACAATTATGCCACTTATCACCGGTCTTTGACTTGTCCGAAAACCAAACAGAAAAGAACGCCAGCGATGGTGGCAGGCATTACCAAGGAAATCATTGCCCTCAAAGATGTGTTTTATTTTAACAAAAATTCTAAAAAAATTGTCAATTTTCACGTACACACTTAAGAGATGGACTACCAGCTCCGAGTTATTTGCTAACTATTTGATAATCAGATAGTTATATAAAATAATTGTAATAACACAGCAATTCCCACTGTAAAATAATTAAATAAAAGTTTGATATTTTAACTTTTATATTTATAAAAATAACAAAATACATAAATAATTGATAATCAATGT
>JALONJ010000346.1 GCA_025455045.1 Microscillaceae bacterium
ATCGAAACGTATGAAGAGACTATTCAATATGCCCAAATTTTATTTGGGCAAAATATCAAAGAGTTCCTTAATACAACTAGAAGTTAACATTACTGCCCCAGCCCCCTACGAAGGATGGGGAGCTACTTCCCTCTCCTGCGGAGAGGGGTTGAGGGTGAGGCTCTCCTTCTCCTTCGGAGATAGGTTGGGGGTGAGGCTCTCCCCCTCCTTCGGAGAGGGCTGGGGTGAGGCTCTCCCCTGCCAAAACTCGCACCGATTCAATTTCAATCATTCTATTTTCAATCCAATGCCCAAATAATTTTCGGTATTGCGTTTTGAAATTTGCCAGCATCAAAGCCTGACTGCAAAAAGCCAACTCAACACTCGACTCTTGCCCTTGGAATCTAAGATAAACCAATCGTTTTTTTATGACAATATTATCAGAGCTAACTCCTTCATTTTCAAGCAATTGAGTGGCTTCTCTTGCCAAATCAAGAAAGGTGTTTTTGAGAATTTCTTTAGAATTTTCCAGTGGAATGAATAATTGTTTCTCGACAATTCTTTCAATTTGGGCTTCGCTGATGCCATAAGCACTCAACAATCCGGCATCTTGAGGTATCAAGATGGTTTTGATGCCCAACAAATCCGCAACCGCACAAGCGTGCAAACCTCCGGCTCCCCCAAAAGCTACCAAAGTATAATCAGCCGGATTGAAACCCTGCTCAGTAGAGATTTTTCGTACAGCTCCAGCCATTTTTTCATTGGCAATTTGCAAAAAACCCTGCAATATGGTGTGGCGGTCGGGTAGTTTGCCGGTAGATTTTTGCATTTGATTTAATAATATATCTAATTGATTTTCAGCCGCTTGCGGAAAAATCGGAATCCCAAAACGCGCCGTATCCAGCCTCCCCAAAAGCAAATTGACATCGGTAATAGTCAACCCTCCGCCTGCCCCATAACAAGCCGGACCCGGATAAGCTCCGGCACTTTCGGGTCCTACATTCAATTTGAACCCATCAAAATAACACAAAGAACCACCGCCCGAAGCCACCGTTTCAATTTTGAGTGCCGGGCTGAAAATATGGGCATTGCCGATTTGGATTTCATATTGGTAATCAAAACCTTCGTCAAACCGAGCCGTATCGGTACTTGTACCGCCCATATCAAAACCTATAACCCTCTGATAACCAAGCGATTGTGCGATTTTTACTGCCCCTACAATGCCGCCTGCCGGCCCACTCAAAAGGCTGTCTTTGGGGCGGAAAGTTTGACTTTTGAGCAGGCTTCCGGCACTTGTCATAAGCCATAAAGCCCCCCAGCCCCCGGAGGGGGAGCTAATTACTCCCCTCTCCTTTGGAGAGGATGAAAATGACTCCCTCTCCGGGGGCTGGGGGGCTTCTAGGGTGAGGCTTATGCTTATATTTTGCAAATAATTATCAATAATCGGAGCAAGATAAGCATTGACCACTACTGTCTCGGTGCGCGGCAAAAACTTCATCAAACTTGACAACTCAGTTGAAACAGAAATAAATTGTAAATCATTGACTTTCAGATAATTACAAAATTCTATTTCGTGAATCGGATTTTTACAAGCATTCAAAAATGCTACTGCAATGGCTTCAATCCCTTGGTTTTTTAAATCTTCTAACCAAGAAATCGGCGGTAAAACTAAGGGCTTGATAATTTCACCTTGTGCGGAAATTCTTTCCTCAACTTCAATAGTAAGAAAAGGCAAAGGTTTCGGTTTTTCAATTTTTAAAGCAAAAATATCGGGTCGTTGTTGCGTACCAATTTTTAATAAATCTTTGAAACCCTTGGTGATAAACAAAGCCACTTTAGCCCCTTTATTTTCCAGCAGGGCATTCGTGCCTTTGGTCGAGCCTAATTTCATTGAAATAGGTGGAAAAGGCTGATTAAGAGGGGTTTGCGTAATCAATCTTGCCCCCAAAACAGGAGCTTCTTCGTGGGCGGTAAGCGCAAATGCCGAAGGCGATATTTGGGTTAAAGGCTCATTCAATTTTAAAATTTTATTTTGAAAATCGTAAGACTCAACCAAAATCCCCCAGCCCCCGAAGGAGTTAAGCCCAGTCCTCTCCGAAATAGGGCGAGTAATTGCTTCCACACCTTCGGAGGGGGTTGGGGATAAGCTCTTAAATTCATAATTGGCTAAAATATCTGCTTTCAAACCCCAAGACTCTTCAATTATAAAAGTCTGATTATCAATGACTTGAATAATGTTACCTCGAATTGAACCATTGCTGAGGACTTTTTGTCGATATTGTGTACCTTCGTTATCCCAAGCAATACAATCGGTAAAAGTTCCGCCGGTATCAATGGCTATGGTGTAATGTTTTTGCATATTTAGTGATTTCTTGACCGCGTTTTGCCAGAGGCAAATCATTCAATTGAATATTTCAATTTATCAATTTTAAAACCTAAAAAAGCATTTAAAATTAGTATTTACAAATTGTAATTTTAAATTTGAAGTATCAAATTGATAAATTTTAAGCAATGAATCGCACAAAAAAGCCAAAACCCATTGTTTTTCACCAAGATACCCGCGCTTTGGCGGTTTTTTATGGTATTGTTTTAATCAGTACTGCTTTGTTTTTTTATGCCATCGATATAAAAAATCCTCGACAAATTATTTTTAACAATATCATTTTGGGTTTAATTTGGGCAGTAATGGGCATTTACAATGGACAAAAATTGCAAAAAATCTATGTCAAACCATTTTGGCAACTACAAGTTCGAGAACAAAAATACATTGCAATTTCTTGGATTATTGCCGCATTTGGAATTTTTATGGTGGCGTGGAAGGCTATGCAATGGTTGCGATAGTATGAGCAATTGATGGGCTTATTGTTAAAAATATTCATAATAAATTGATTATCAATTAGTTATCTATTTTACTGGCAATATTTTTTATATACCCTCGCCACTCGGACTATCCATCTTATTGAATTTGGACTAGCCGATTGTAGTTTGTTGGTGGTAAATTTGTCTGAGTGCATTTCAAATTTATTCCTTAGATTCCCTCTCTCAGAGGAGAGGGCAGGGGTGAGGTCTTACAACGTAAATTTGAAATGCACCCATTTGTCTCGAACTAAATCATATTTTCCAATGCAAAAAGACCTAATTGACTTTCTTCCCGAATTTTATCAAGGCTATGTAAATCACGTTGAAGAAGAAAATTTTTTGACGGCAATGCAAAATCAAATTGCAATTACCACTCAATTGCTCGCCCCTTTGAGCGACGAGCAAGGTAATTTTCGCTACGCCCCCGAAAAATGGTCAATCAAAGAAGTTTTGAATCATATCATTGATACTGAGCGCATTATGAGCTATCGTGCGCTCCGTTTTGCCCGCCAAGATACCGTAGCCTTGCCCGGCTTTGATGAAAACTTGTTTGCTCCCAATGCTCAAGCCGACCGCCGCACTATGCACGATTTATTGGCGGAATTGCAAATTGTGCGGCAATCCAGCATTGCTCTGGCACAAAGTATGACTACGGAAATGCTTCAACAATCGGGCATTGCCAGCGAAAAACGAATATCAGTACTGGGATTGTTGTATATCATTCCCGGACACGAAATTCACCATCGCAAAGTATTGCAAACACGATATTTGAACCATTTTTAAGGACAGGTTTTGGGTTTCAAGTTGGGGTTTTGTCTGTGCTTAAAACAATGTAACTATGTTGGTAAATAATTGACTGGGTCAGCCTCCGGCTGATAATCAATAAGTTATGTTATCTTAACGCAAGTATTTTTTATAAATACTTGATAATCAATGAGTTACACAACTCACATTAAAAAATCATAACTCATTGATAATCAGATAGTTAGCACCTTTTACTGGTTCTTCACAGATTTTTCAAGAAAAAGTGCTGCTCAAATTTCGGTTCAACAATTCAGGATAGTTTCAGTGCAGGCTTGATTTCGTTGTTTCTTTTTTATCCAGAAAAAAGAAAGTTGTAGCAAAAGTAAATTTATAAGTAGCTCATTATGAAGTAGTTATATAGAAACTTCGCTTCTTCACCACCTCTCAGGCAGACGAAACTGCGGCATTGATAACTAGAAAATAGTTTTTATGAAAAAAATAACAAAAGGCTCAAAACATTATTCTTCACCTTGAGGTCTTGTTATAAATGTTAATAAAACTTAAAAATTCTTGAAATGAAAAAGTTATTTTTGTTCTTATCAATCGGATGCATTGCTTTATTCTCAATGAACTGTGGTGGAAGCAGTGAAGGCACCAAAACCGACTCCACAGCCGTCAAGGAAGATACTTCGGCAGCAGAAAAGAAAGAAGAAACTAAAGCCGAAGACAAATCTGAGGCTAAAACTATCGTAGCTTTGGCACAAGGCACAGAAGATTTATCTACCTTAGTAAAGGCTCTACAAGCAGCCGGGTTGGTAGAAGCCCTAAGCGGTGATGGTCCTTTTACCGTGTTTGCGCCTACTAATGAGGCTTTTAAAGCCCTTGGTACAACTTTAGATGATCTTTTGAAGCCGGAAAACAAAGAAAAATTAGCCGGTATTTTGAAATATCACGTGGTTTCGGGTAAAGTAATGGCGGCAGATTTGAAGGACGGTCAGAAGGCTGCTACTTTGAATGGAGCGGAAATTACAATCAGTACCAAAGATGGAGTAAAATTGAATGATGGAAAAGCCACTGTATCCACTGCCGATGTAGTCGCAAGTAATGGGGTTGTACATATCATCAACGCGGTAATACTTCCTCCTGCTAAAAAATAATCTTGTTTAGAAAATCAAATTATTCTAAAATCGCATTTGCCCACCCAAGCAAATGCGATTTTTTTTATGTTTCAAGAAAATACTTGGTTCTTCACCAATTTTCAAGAAGGTAGTATTTTTTCTAAAATTTATCAATTTCCGTGATTTTGAATGAAATGAATCTTTTTAAACTCTTGATAATCAATGAGTTAAATGTATTCAAAGTGAGAATTGCTGGAATTTTACAGAGTCTCCAACTGAAAAGACATAAATTCTTAAGAAAACACCAAATTTTATATAGAATTATACTACCAACTTACAAGTTTTGGTAAAAAATCACATTATAAGTAGCTCAAAATCAGTTACTTATGCAAATTATAAAAATTTTGCTGAGTTTTCAACACTCTACAAATGCCTCTGTAAAGCCGCCAACCATTTTTGAAAAGCCTCTTGATAGGCTGTTTGTTGCCAAGTTTGGGGTTCTAAGGCTTCCAAACATTTTAAGCTTTGAAAAGCCTGGGCAAAATCCGTATAAAATCCGATACCCACGCCCGCGCCTCTTGCCGCGCCTTGCGCTCCATCGGTATCATAAAGCTCTAATTTACAGCCAATTACATTAACAAAAGCCTCTCGAAACAAAGGACTCAAAAACATATTGGCTTTGCCGGCTCTGATGACTTGAGTATGCAAACCATTTTGTTTAAAAATCTCGAATCCGTAGCCCAAAGCAAAGACAATACCCTCTTGCACCGCCCTTGCCAAATGCGCTTGGTGGTGGCGATTGAAGTCCAAACCCTCAAAACTAGCCCCTACTGCCCGATTTTGCAACATTCGCTCATTGCCATTGCCAAAAGGCAAAACCTGCAAACCTTCTGAGCCTATGGAGACAGCTTGCGCCATTTGATTCAATTGCTCATAGCTAAATTGGTTGTTTTGCCAGCTCAGGTTTTTGCGTAACCAACTATTCAAAATTCCTGTACCATTTACACACAACAAAACACCATACCTTGGCTTAGTGCTTTGGTGATTGACGTGGACAAAAGTATTAACCCGAGAACCCAAGTCGGCGGTAGGTTTATCCACTACTCCATAAATCACGCCCGATGTACCGGCTGTAGTAGCCGTTTCGCCGGGCTGGAGTACATTGAGCGAAAAAGCATTGTTGGGCTGGTCTCCGGCGCGATAAGTAATTGGAGTACCCGCCGCCAAGCCCAATTCCGCAGCAATATTTGCCTTCAAAACACCTTGATTGCTGAAGTTTGAAACAATGCTAGGGCATAAATCTGCTTGTATTTGATAAAAATCTAACAGCCCTTTTGCCAAAGTTTGTTGCGAGTAATCCCAAAAAATTCCTTCCGATAAGCCGGAAATGGTAGTCGTGATTTCGCCGGTCATTCGCATCGCCAAATAATCGCCCGGTAGCATCAATTGATGAATTTGGGCGTAAATTTGGGGTTCATTCACTTGCACCCATTTGAGATTGGAAGCTGTAAAATTGCCCGGCGAATTGAGCAAATGTGCCAAACAATAGTCCTTGCCTAAGCCTTGCCACGCAGTTTCGCCGATATTTACGGCTCGGCTATCGCACCAAATAATTGCCGGTCGCAAAACATTTTGGTTCTTATCCACTATGACCAAGCCGTGCATTTGATAAGAAATTCCGATTGCCAAAATATCTTGAGGGGCAATTTGCGCTTGCTTGAGGAGTTTTTGGGTAGCAATTTTCAAGTTTTGCCACCAAATTTCGGGATTTTGTTCTGCCCAGCCTATTTGTGGGCTTTCAATGGTCATCTCTACCTCGGGCGACATCGCCGAAGCAATCAATTGCCCACTTTGGGCTTCCAACAAGGCGGCTTTGAGCGAAGAACTACCCAAATCGTAGCCTAATAAATATTTTTTGTGCATAAGGGTTTGCATTAGCAATAAATAAATTCAGGATCTTCACCACTTTTCAGGAGTGAAAATCTTTTTTGTCATTCTGAGCGAAGCGAAGAATCTGAAACTCTTGATAATCAACGCTTTAGATTCTTCACTTCGATTGATTGATAATGAATTGGTTACAACAATGATTTTATAATTCCTAATACTATTATACAAAATATGCTTTCGCGCAAAGACGCTAAGGCGCAAAACACTGATTATCAATGATTTATATTTGCCAATTTGAAATTTGTATAGTGTATAACGTGAATATTTTGAGAAATATTGAAAAAGTACAAAAAATAAATCTTTAAAAAACAATCTAAAATCCCCCCAAGCCGTCATCCTGCGTGGAACTTTG
>JALONJ010000027.1 GCA_025455045.1 Microscillaceae bacterium
AATTCAAATTTACGACTAATTTCGAGGAAATTAGCAAAATATTTTAGTAATTTACAACAATCGTTCTAATCTCAAGAAATATGCCTTTAAAATTTCATAATTTGCTGATTTTGGGGCTGTTAGCTCTTAGTTTGACAAGTTGGGCGCAAAACCCCAACCAAGATGCGGCTTTTCGCAAAGCTTGTTTAAAACAAGTTACGGCTCTCAAACCTTCGTATCAAGACCAAACCGCCCAAGGTGTGCCTTATGCTTTGTTTATTCTCAAAGAAGCTAAAGATTGGATAATCATTGTGGCAGATACCGGCTCATATTATTCATTTCGCAAAACCCCCGAAGTGGATACGCTAGTTCCCAATTCACCGTTTTTTGATTCGGGTTTATGCAAATTATTTCAACCTAAAGTATTGATAATCAAGGAGAAATTTACTCAAGTGGGCGAGTTAATCATTCCGCATTATTATACCATTGACCGCAAATCACGCCGAATGTACCAAGCAATGGACGCAATTGAGACCGGCAATAAGATGAAAAATTTTATCCAACGCGCGGTTACGGGCGTAGGGCAATTATTCAGTTTCAAACCCAAAGCCCCCAAATTAGATGTTTTGAAACCTTTGCAAGATGCCCAACAAGGTTTAAAACAAGCCCAAAACACCATTGAAACCCTCAAACAAGAAAACGAAAAACTCAAAGCCGAGAAAGCCAAACGCGATAGCCTTGAATTGGCAAAAGCCAAACAAGATTCTACGCTGAAAGCCGTTGCCAAACAAGATTCTATCAAAAAAGCCACCCCAAAAACGGACTCTACAAAAGCCAATTCAAAAAGCCCACAAAAGGCTGATAATCAGGTAATTAAGAAAAATAATCCGAATACAAATTCAAATTCAAATGCTACTACAAAAAATATTAATCCTAATAAAATAAGTCAAAAGACTGATAATCAAGTAGTTAAAAAAAAGGTTGATACCCCTCCGCCTTTTACCGCACGGCTAGATACTGCCGGATTGAGCAACGATAAAAAAGAAATTGCTCTGATTAGTTATGATATTGATAAAGTGATTTATGAAATTAATTTGCGAAAGGATATAAGTCAATTACAAAAACAAAAACTAGAATTAGAAGAAAAAAAGAAAGACCTGCAATCCGGTTCGCAAGCTACGGCTAAATCGGAAGCTGTTTTAGATGTCAAGCAAAGAGAGGAAGATATTTTGCGAATTTTGGAAAATATTGAGCGATTGTTAATGCAAACCCAAATCACCAAAAACTCGGAAATCAGTGTCAAACGCGCGCAATTGCTGGATAGACAAACTTATTTACGCAATGAATTGGCAGAACTGCGAAAAAATAATTCTAATTTTTGATTTATAAATAATTGATTATCAAATATTTATACAAATTATACTCAGAAAAAAGCTGGTTTTGTCAAGATTGATTTTCAAGTAATTAAAAAAACTATTCACTTTACATTATTCACTATTCATTATCTATCTATATGTATGAAAGAAATTAGCATCAGCCAAAAGCGCACTACTTTATTTATTTGGGGAGGATTGATTGGCTTAAGTCTGGCATTTTATAACCTGACTACTTTGGGTTTATTTTTCCAACAACTCTCGCGCGCCGAATTTTTGCAAGCTATGATTGGGGCAGGAATTGCGGGTATGATTTTGTATCGAATTTTTGCTTTTTTTCAGTTATATTCCTCTATATATAATGTAGGGCTTATTTTTTTGGGATTTATCAGTTTGTTTTTGGCGGGCTATTGGCTGGCTTATGAAACTGCGGCGAGTGGCTCGGCTTGGCGACAGATGGCTTTGATGGGTGGATTATTGGGGCTTATTCCTATCAATAATTTACTCAATTTGATTTTTTGGGGAACTACCGAGCGAATACTAACTACCGAAGAATTTAAAACCAATCGAGATTGGATAAATGGTGGCTGGTTGGCAATGCAAGTTCTGGCTTGGGTCTTGATAGCCTTGCTGCTGAATCAATGGACTTTGACCAATGGAATGGGTTTGATTTTGAGTGCAGCTTTTGGTTTTTCAGTTTTTGTGGGATTTATTTATCTGGGAGGGCAATTTCCTTATTTGAAGCACATCATTACCAATCCGCAGTATGTCCACGCCCACAATAGTTGGGATAAATTGTACAAAAAATCTTATTTTTTGTATTTGGCAGGTTTGACCAGCCTAGCCAGTATTTTGATATTGAGTATCGATTACTTGTTTTTCGTATTTACCCAACACAATTATTTCAATTCGCAAACCAAAGTTTTTGAAATCAACAAATTTGTGCGGTTTTTGGGGCTTTGGTCGGCTTTTGCCTTGATTGCCGGTTTTGCTTTGCGGTTTTGGGCTTACCGCCCGATTGTGCGTAATTATGGCTTGCGGGTGGGTATGCTGGTATTGCCGATGGCTTTGGGCTTTTTTTGTTTGGTAATATTGGGGCTAAGTTTGAGTTATTCTTCCGATGAAAAAATTTTGACGGCTACCATTCTTTTTATGCTCTTGGTGATTTGTAAGCTCATTAGAGAAATTGTGTATGAGGGCTTGCAAGTGCCTATTTATCGAGTATATTTATTACCGATTGATAGTGAGTTGCGTTTAGATATCCAATTGCGTTTAGATGGTTTTTGGGCAAACTTGGGTTTGATTTTGGGAGCATCTATGTTGTACCTGATGTTGGAAGTTGAAGCCAATTTATGGCTACCGATAATTTTTGGAATTACAGTGGCTCTGACTTTGGTCTTGGTTGTTTGGTATTTGCACGAAGCCTATAAAAAAGAATTGCAAAGCGTATTGAGCAAAAATCAAGGCAAAACTTTGATAAGCGAAAAAGGCAAATATGTAACTTTGGAAGAAAAAATCTTAGACAATATCCGCCGAGTGCCAGTCAAAAACATCAATTTACACTTAAATATCTTGCGTATTTTGAATCCTTTGGTGTATAAAACCGCTATTTTGCGCTTGTTGGACACTCCCGAGCAAAAAATTCAGAGCCTTTTGCGTAATTCCAACCAAAATATCCAAGCCGTAGTCGATTTTACCAATAAAAAAGTTCGAGACCTTAGCGTAAGCAAAGATACCAATGAAATAGCTTTGGCTCTGTATCGCAAAACCCGCCAACTTGCCAATGAACGAAGTAAACAAAGTATGATAAAAGATGAAAAATTAGAAAATCTAATTTTTTATGTAGATGAAAAAGTGCGTCAAATTGCGATCGATGGCAAAATGTATAACCTCAATACCGGCTCGACTTATGGACGTGAAGACTCGGAAACTGAGTTTTTTGTCAAACAAATTGCCGAAGAACTCGACCTCAAAATTTATCAAACCGCCACCCAATTGTTCAAAGACATTCAGCATTTGACCCTCGATATCAATGAGCCTTTGCTTAGAACCGCCCTTTTTGAAGCCCAAAAATGGTGTATTTTGGAGGCTATTCCTTTGTTATATATTTTAATTAATTCCAAATATTATGCAGTATTGCACAATGCCGAATTGGTACAAAAGACCTATGAGCTATTGCGAGGTGCTGAATACCGATTGGAACGCATTAAATACATTCAACAATTGACTTTTTCAAAACTTGAGAATGAACGTATTTTTGGGGCATTGCTTACGGCTTACGCCAGCGATGAATATAAACCACAGTTGTTAAACCAATTGTTTCAAGATGAATCGTATTGGGTCAAGTATTATTCATTGATTGCCACTGCCCACTCCGAAGCCCCTGAGTTGCAAAATATATTGATTGACCGCTTGGCAAATCCATTGTTTAGCAATTTGGCTTTTGCTATTTTGACAGCCTCGGGCGAAAAAGTGCTAAATGCCTTAGAATCAGCCTTTTATATGACTGGGCAAAAAGAAATTATCCAAATCAGAATTGTCCAAATTTATGGACTCATCGGCTCGGAGCAAGCCATTGAGTTTTTGTTGCGCAAAATCAATTATTCCAACCAAAATGTAAGAGCGATGGTGATTGAAATGTTGAGCAAATGTGGACTGGGAATTCCGCAGAAATACCGCCGCAACATCAGCCAAGAAATCGAGAACACCTGTGAAGCATTGGTTTGGAATATGTCGGTCTATTTGGATTTAGAAAGAGTCAACTCCGAAGAAACTTTGCTCAAAGCAATGAAATCGGAAATTGATAATAACTACACCCAAATTTTTGACTTGATGATGCTCATATACGACTCACAATCGGTAGAAATTGTCCGCGAAAATGTAAATAGTGGCAATGCCGATAAAGCCGATTTTGCCGGTGAGTTGTTGGATATTTTCTTGGAAGATACCACCAAACCCTTGTTGATTCCCTTGCTCAATACTGCCGATTATGCTACCAAAGTAGCCCAAACCCAATATATTTTTCCGACCGAACCACTCAAACCTGAAGAAGCACTGATAAGCTTGGTACAACGCGACTATCGTTGGGTCAATATTTGGACCAAAGCCTGCGCACTATATGAACTATTGCAAGGCAAAAATCTTCCCGACAATCAAATATTTGCCGCCAACTTGCCCAATCCCGAAGTAGTTTTGCGCGAAATTGCAAGCAAAGCCCTCCAAAAACTCAACGGCAATGAATACAAAGCCCAATATCAGCCTATTTATCGACAAAAACGCTACGCTTTTGTGGAAGAAACCATCAATCAAATAAGCGAAGAAGTGCTGAATGAAGATGTGCCGAACTTAAAATTTGAAATTGCTAAATTTTTCCAAGAAATACCCGGATTTAGTCGAATTCCCGGGTTAATATTGGCAAGAATTGCGGCACATACCGAAATTATCTCAGCCGAAGCCGGACAAATCATTGTCGAAAACCTTGAAATTTGGAAAATGGATTATTATGCCGTTTATTCCGGCGAAGTAGTTTTGCAACAAAACCAAGTAGCCCTTGCCAAATTTTTGCCCAAAACGCTGATTCATAGTTTGCCCTACATTCCTGAAAATCAGGCAAATATCACTTTACAAGCCCAAACTTCGGCAATTCTTTATCGGATTCCACAGGCTGAGTTGCACGAATTGATGTCGTTTTATGAAGAAATCCCCATTTCATTGTTAGCAATAGACAAGGCTTAAGGAATAAATCAGTAAAAAATTGTAACTATCTGACTATCAATTAGTTACATTTTTTACTTCTTCAACAATAGACTCACCTTGCGAAAAATCGCCCGATGTCCATTGCCAAACTTCGTGCAAACGGATGCGCCCGTCTGCCAAAATTTCGGGTGTCGAATGGCATTTGCCAGTCATAAATTCACCGTTTTGATTGAGGTGTTGGTAAAGCATCTCCAAGTTGTCTTCGGCATCTACTTTGGCAATCAAAGTTCCGATTTCGATACCACCGCCGCTATAATTTGCCCATACGCGGTCATTGACTTGGTGATAATAAAAAGTAGTATCGCCATTGACTTCGCCATTGGGGGTATTTTGGACGGACTTAAAAATTCGGTGGTTATAATCAATGCGCATAAAAAATTAATCAGTATTAAAAAAAAATCATAACTCATTGATAATCAATAGATTATAAAAATGACTGCTAGACTCATTCCTCATTCAAATGCGAAGGTTTGAAACCCACCGAATTGCTATTGGCTTTGGCGATGAGTTTGTTGGTCGTTTCGTCCAGTTTATCAAATACTTCGGTAAACATCGTGGCAATCATTTCAAATCGCTTGTCGTAAACCGTGATTTTTTGCTTAAAATCCTGATTTTCTTTGACCAAATCATCGTGGCGGCGCACCAATAATTTATGCTCGGCTTGTAATTCATAGTATAAGTTGGCTAATTGTGGATTCTTCTTTGGAAATTTTCAAATGCTCTAGCAATTGCAATTCCTACCGCAATCGCTCGGTCAGAGCGCAAAATAAAAGCCAAAGTCAAAGCCCCCGCATACGTATATACATAAGGAGCAATGGGCGAAAACCTGATTTTTGCCAAATGCTCATAGTTTTGGGCAAGAAATGATTGCTCATCTTTGGTGAGTTGGAAACGAAAATCATCAGGAAACCTTTGAATGTTTCTTTTCACTCTCTCATTAAGATGTCCGGTTTCTACTTCAAAAAAAATTGCCAAATCGGTATCGGTCATCACTGAAGCCTCTCGAATTTGAATAATTCGATTTTCAACTTCCTCCACTTTTACGATTTCATATTCCATTTTAAAGGTCAGTTTTAGAGGAGGTTATCGCAATTTGCGATAACCTTTATAAAAATTTAGGTATTCAAATTTACAAAAAATCGCGCATAAAAAACTTAAATTTTGAACATAATTAATCTACTCGGCAAAAAAAGGTAATTTAGAATGTTTTTTTGATAAATATTTAAACAATAATTAAAATTATTAGATTTTAATTACACTTTCATTTTGCCGAGGTTATCGCAAATTGCGATAACCTCGTAGCAAATTAAAACAATCTAAATAACTTTTCAAAAGAATCTTAACTTAACTAACTAGATTAAAAATTTCTTTGAAAGTATTTTTTATTCTGTTTAAAAAAAATATTTTAAAAATTTATTGCTAAATATTTGGAAATAAAAAGTATTGTATCTTTATTTGAAAGTAAATTTTACTTACAAAGTAATTTTTAAATTATGAAAAAGAAAGAGTTTGTAAATAACCTATCCGACTTAGCCCCGATGCTCGACCCCGAAAACGTAGTAACGGAGTATCGATTGCCCAAAGATTTTAAAGAAAAAACCGGGATGGATGCCCGCCGATTTTGGCATTTGTGGAAAAACCCCGAGGAGCAAATGACCTTGCCCGAAGCCCAAGCCTTAGCCGAGTATTTTTCGGATACTTCGGGTAAAAGTATTAATATGACCGATTTTTTTGCGGAAAAAGGCAATGATACAAGCATTGAAGACGTGTTTAGCGCGCGCGAAGCCAAGAAAAAGAAAGAAGACTAAACCCCTGCCACCGACCCAGGCAAAGCTCCTCATAGTAGGTGGGGAGTTTTTTTTGAAATTTTGTAAGTAGTTGATTGTCAGGCATTTTCTAGAGGTAATCATTTGTATTGCTCACCTCGACTCATTTATCTTCAGAATTTGCTTTAAACTCAAAACCAATTTTATTAAAAGGTTTAACCTTGTTTTCTTCAAGGTCTTTCAATTTATGAAATATTGCCTCAAAACGCACATTATCATATTCTTCTCGTAGTTGAGATTCGGAGAACTGTCTTTGCAAATTGGCGAATTTTACTTTTAAAACGTCTATTTCTTCTCGTAAACTTTTCTGTTGAAATTTCTCAATTAATAAAGCATCAAATAAGCGAATAATTTGAAGGTGAATTTGTTTGGCTTTGCTGGTTCTGAGTACAGTAGGTATCATATATACGCCTAATCGAGTATAAGCGTAAGGGAGATAGCGCGAATATTTAATACTATCGAGGTGACCATTTGAAATGGTCACCTCCATTTTCTCATCTTTGGTAAGTTGAAACACGAAATCTTCTGGGAAAAGTTCAGGGTTATTTTTTACATTTTGGTTAAGATCTGAAGTTTCTATCCCATAAAAATCAGCCAAAGTTCTATCAATTATCACCGAAACTCCTCTTAATTCTATAACTAAGGACTCAAATTCCTCCCGTAAAATGACTCGATTTTCTTCCATTTAGATTATTTAATTAATTGATTATCAATGAGTTAAAACTTATAAATATACTAAATGCTACCTGTTTTGGCAAATATTAACTATAAAGTTTTTTACAAATTTTCGTAAATAATTTGGATATTCCAAAAAATAATTTTTCCTTTGAATAAATTATTCGGAAGAAAAATTTAAAAATATGAAAAAGTTTAAAAATGCAATTGTAGATGTAATTGCAAAATACGAACCAGAGAATATTCAAGTTACCTATAATTTGGCGAATTCGGAAGAAAAAGAATTTTCTTATAAAAATGTAAAAGAATTTACTGAAGAAACTGGGATTCAGCCTAAAAGATTGATGTCTATTTTAAATAATGTAAAAGTTGTTTCATTAGACGAAGCCGTGATTATAGCGGAAATGCTATCAAAAAAATATGGAATGGAAATCAAAGCTACAGATTTGATAAAAGAAGTAAAAGAATAGATTATCTAAATAAAATTTTGATTATCAACGACTTATTAAATGATACAAATAACTTAACCCCCCTAAAAAGCAAAAAGCCCTGCCACCGACCAAAGTTACAAGGCTTGATTGCTCAATTTCAGAATGTTAACTCTTAAAATTATGAATACAAATATATCGCAAAAAGAACAAAAAGACAAATTATTTGCCTTAAACAAAGAGGCATTTGTTGCTGCTTTACTATCAGCCAGACCCCAAGATTACCAAGAACGCAACTGGTTTTATCACGTATTGAGTGTCGTGATTAGCTATCCCTTACAATTTATTTCAATTTTGGCGGGAGCCTACCTACTGTTTGATATTGCACGTTTTGTGTGGCAACTCGACGTGTATTCAGCCGGCGGAACGGCGATTTTGGGGCTGTGCTTTCTTATTTTTTTTAGCATTGAGTCCTTGCGCCGTTGGCTGGTCAATACGGCGGGTTATCATTATTTGGCAACTTTTAGGATTCAAAACGGGCAAATGATGGCGGGCGAGTGGCTAGTTACCAAAGTGTATATTTTGGCATTTATTTCTTTGGTTTTGATTAGCAGTGGCACTACCGGCACTTATTTGTATATCAAACACAGCGCGCCCGAAGCCAAAACCATTGATATTCAGCAAGTTACTTCGCCTTTGGTGCAAAAAACCCAACAAGAACGCCAAAGCCTGACCCGCTTGGACAAAGACATTCAAAATTTGATGAATGCCAAAAAAACCGAACTAGCCGACTACAAAAGCTACCAAGTGTGGCAAGGCAAAGAATATTTGTTGCCCGAAGTCAAAGAACGCCACACCAATTATGACAAACAAATTGCCGAAATGAACCGCCAACGCCAACTGCATCAAAAACAATTGGCAAATTTTGAAGACCGCCTCAATCATAAAGAGCAAAAAACCGAAGCCGAAAACGAAAAAATCATTGGCGAAAATCAGTTGAGCAAAGAAACTTATGCTGCGATTTCGGCAGGAATTTGGTTGGTTTTTGAGATTCTATTAGTATTTATGCTCTCTTATAGCTGGGTGTATAAATTGGGCGTAAAGCGCGAAGTATTGCTCAATCAAGTAGAATGGCAGGCGCAAAATGCTGATAATCAGAAGGTTAAGAATTATAACCCAAAAGTTCAAAACTTCAATGCCCCACAAACTTCGGGTTTTCAGTTTTTTCAAAATGAAGCAGATGATATGGCAGTCGAGAGTCAACAATCGACAGTCGACCAATCTAAAACCATTGGATTTGAAAAATGGTATGAAAAACCCCGTCCTTCCCAAAAAGAAACAGCCAATCACCCAAGCCAATCTTTGCCGGAAACAAGTAAGGAATTGCCCCAAATTGTGATTAAAGAAGTGCCGGTTTTTAAAGAAATCTACATTGAGCGAGAAGTGCCGGTAGAAGTAATCAAAACACAAGTAATTGATAATGAGGGTTTTATGGTTACTTGCTCACACTGCGGCAAAACCGAACACAAAAAACGCCCCGCCAAATTTTGCAGTGATGGGTGTAGGAATCGGGCTTGGAAAGAGAAAAAACTCAGCGCAATTGCCTGATTATCAGGTAAGAATGATGTAAGAGATTGCTCAAATTTGGAAATTTCTCTTAAATAGAAAATTGTTTCCCAAAAAAAGAATTTATCTCATTTTGATATTAAGATAATCCCTTGATAATCAATCAGTTACCATTTTGGTACATCATTGGTGTTAGATGTAGGCATTGAGATTAGAACTCAATGCATAGCTGGTTGAAGAATGTTAAAAAAGCCCGTTTCCTGGATGAAGCGAGCTTTTTTTGTTTTGGTAAGAGTTGGGTGCGTTTGGAAATGCGCAAGTACGAATGTTATGTTTGAAATATAGCAGGTTAGGTAGGGTATGATTTTGGTATGATGTAAAATTCTCCCCGCATCATCTTTGGTAAGCCTATCAGGAATAGGGTATGCCAACTACCCTAACCCACCCCTAGCCCCTCCTAGGAGCTAATCTCCCTACAGAATTTTAAAGTGCTGATAATCAACTACTTAACTATCATTATTTTTAATTGGTGTAGTAATTGATAATGCTCAATAATCAAATTTAATACAATAGAAAAGTAGCAAATAAACAAATAAATAGCATTTAGAAAATTTTAAAATAATATTTGCTAACTCAAAAGGTAAATTCTTAAAATGAACAAGTAAAATTTGATACTGTATTTATTTGTACTGGGGGTGGGTTAGTTTCGTCCGCCTAAATGCTTGTATGAATGGGTGCATTCCCAATTTATTTAATCACACCTCCATAAGGATTCAACTTATCAAACTCGCGCAAAGCATACATAAAAAGCAGGACACAATAACCACCGTGCGCGCCCATTTGCGGGCGGGCAATAAATGCCCCAGTACCTTTGACGGTTTCAGGGGCAGGAAATCCACTCGACGAGTATTTGTATAGATAAGTGTCTTGTAAGTGCTGGACAAAGGCGCGGTCTCGAGAAGCCTCATACATTCCCAAAGGGATAAACCAAGCGGCAAAACTAAAATTGCGGCGCGCATTGCTAAAAACCTGAATTTTGGCATCGAGTCGGTAGTTTTCGTTCAAATTTGCCGGGTTGTTGGTTCCGTACCAGTTCACTTCTCGCCGTTGGATTTTGAGAATGGTATTTACCCCCAATTTCAAATTTTTAGGACTGGGGCTAATGGTATTGTATTTACCTTCGGTAGTTTGATAATCAAACAAACTGGGCAATCCGGCGCGCTTTTGGTAGTCGGCAAGCGTAATCAAATTAGCCAGCGAGCAAGCCGCATACACCACGCCTTGCTCGTGCTGTTCTATGTCATTTTGATTGTCAGTAAATCGAAACATATCAGAAGTAGTGCCATCAGGATACATCCCAAATTTGATAAATTCTTGCCCATACAGGTAGGCTGATTGGATAAGGCGGTCTATTTTGGCAGTGATTTCGCTACTTTGGGCAAACTTGAGCGAAACATTGTTTTGATTGATGTTTTGGGGAGTGAGTAAATGTCCGTTTTTTTTCAAATGAATCCCAATTGCCCCAAACAACAGCACCATTGCCGTTTTGCGGTTATTCCAGCGCAAAGACCACGAGTACACGTGATTGCCCTCAGCCCCGGTCTCGGTAAGGTGGGTGATGTTGCGGGTATCATAACCCAAGCCTTTTTTTTGGTTCGATTGGTTGGCAATTTCAGTAGGCGTATAATCTCCGGCGTAGCGATTCTGAAACAAGCGGTTGAGATACGCATCTACATCGCGCCTTTGAAAATAATCACCCAGCCAAAAAAACCAGCGTTCCATCTTTAATCTTTCTTCGGGATTGAATAGCGGTAGGGTGTAAATAAAGCTTTTCAACATTCGATGCGCCCAAACCGCCACGTGAAAAATTTTGGCTTCGTTCATCACCTCCATACACCAAATATTTTCATTGGAAAAATCTAGCATTGGCAATTGGGCGTGATACAACAATTCACGTTTGACGGCTTCGCCATATTGGTTTTCTTGGCGAAGAAGATACCCATAAGCGGCAAACAAGATTTCGTCTTTTTTTTGCGCCTCCAAATCGTTTACACATTGGGTAGCCGTTGGCAAGTCGAAGCGGTATTGTTCAGGGTGATTTAAAAAACTTTGGGCTTTGGCTTGCAAAAAATCAATTTCGCCCGGACTATTGGGCAAATAATCGCCATTGTGGATAAAAATATTGCGCTTACGCAAATCAATGAGTTCTTCTTGGGTCAATTCCAGACTTTGCCAATGAAATGGCGATAAGCTATTTTGGGCATTTATTTTTATCCAAAACCCAAACAAAAGCCAAAAGATTAGACTTAGTTTTTTGAACATTTACTTATTTGTTAAATCGATTTATTGACACAACAATTATTTTAAATTTTGCTAAAAAAGCCTAAAATGTAGCATCTATCGGCTAACTCTAGTAATACAACTCACTAATAATCAAATAATTGTACTTGATAGCACGTACGCACAAATTATTGATTAATGATTGAAAAATGTAATTTACTGATTATCAAGTAGTTATATGTTTAATCTGGTTCTTCACCACTTTTCAGGAAAATTGTAATGCAGGCTGTCTAGCCTGCCCGCGTAAATGAGTTTAGGCTTAGAATAAAGCCAGAACTTCCTCAAAAAAAATTGTAATGCAGGCTGTCTAGCCTGCCCGCGTAAATGAGTTTAGGCTTAGAATAAAGCCAGAACTTCCTCAAAATGGGTAAAGAACCTTTAATCTTTAAAAATACTACTTCAATCGCCCTACCAAATGAACCGGTTTCAGCAATTTTTGACAAATTTATAACCGAATTGTAATAATTGATGCGGTTTTGACTATCTTTATCAACAGACAAAATAAGCAATGCGTAAAATTATTCACATTGATATGGACGCTTTTTTTGCTTCCGTAGAACAACGCGACAACCCGGAGCTACAAGGCAAGCCCATAGCTGTAGGCTACGCGGGCGAGCGGGGCGTGGTGGCGGCGGCAAGTTATGAAGCCCGCAAATTTGGCGTGTTTTCGGCTATGTCGTCCAAAATAGCTTTGCGCAAATGCCCGCATTTGATATTTGTGCGCCCGCGTTTTGAGGCGTATGGGCAGGTGTCGCGGCAAATCCGCGATATTTTTTATGAATATACCGATTTGGTAGAGCCACTTTCTTTGGACGAGGCTTATTTAGATGTTACCGAAAATAAAATCGGGATGCCTTCGGCGACTTTGATTGCCCAAGCCATCAAAAAAAAGATTTTTGAACAAACCCAACTTACCGCTTCGGCGGGTATTTCTATCAATAAATTTTTGGCAAAAATTGCCTCCGACTACCAAAAACCCAATGGTTTGTATGCTATTTTGCCCGAGCAAGCAGAGGCATTTGTGGAGAGCCTACCGATTCAAAAAATTCACGGCATCGGCAAAGTAACTGCCCAAAAAATGCAAAAATTGGGTATCAGCACCGGTGGCGATTTGAAAAAATGGGAAAAAACCGACTTAATCCAAAAATTTGGCAAAGTAGGACTTTGGTATTATGACATAGCCCGAGCTGTGGACAACCGGGCGGTCAATCCGCACCGCATTCGTAAGTCCTTGGGTACCGAAAATACTTTTGCGCACGACCTCACTTCGCTTGCCGAAATGCAAGCGGAATTGAGCAAGCTCGCGCACAGCCTACTGGCAAGCCTGCAAAAACGCAAAGTGTTTGGGCGCACACTCACGCTCAAAGTGAAGTTTGCCGACTTTAGCACCATTACCCGTAGCAAAACCCTCGGGTATTATATTGATAATGAGATGCTTATGAAAAAAATTTATGAAGAATTATTACAAAATTTTGATGCCGACCACGCCCAAGTCAGGCTTTTGGGTTTGCAAATCTCGAATCTGGACAATGAAGAAATGGGTATCAAATCGGGCGTACAGCTCACGCTAGACTTCTAAAAATACAATCGAAACTTTAAAAATTAATATATAACAAAGTGAAAACCGTTTTTATTGTGTTTAAATGAAACAATATTGCAAACAAATTGTAATTTTGGATAGGGAATAAAATAGCCAGCCCTAAGGCTGGTCAGACTCAACGGAGTATTTTACTCCCTTGAGTCTTTTTTATTTCACCTAATCAAACAAAAAAGCCTACCCCAAGAGGAGTAGGTTTTTCGGTTCGGGATTCAAAAAACAAAAACTATAATTTAAGCGGCAACTTAGGAATGAATAGCGAATAATGTAGCGTGAATAATCTTTTAATTACTTGAAAATTCGCCTTTGGCGATACACGTCCGCCAGAGGCGAGACACGTCAAGGTGTTATCAAAAAATATTGTACGCACTATGTTTTTCTTTTTCTTTATTTTGTTGGGGTTGTATAATATTCATAATCAATGGATTACCAATGATTTAGGAATTGGGAATTAATAATTGAGCATTAGGAATTATATAAATGCCTGATTTTTCAAATAATTACATTTTTAAGAATCAATACTTCGGACAATTTTTATAAGTAATTGATTATCAGCTAGTTATGCTATTTCAAATATTTCTTGTAACTAATTGATTATCAAGCACTTAACAAAAAACTCGGAAAAGAACCCCCTCCGGGGGCAGGGGGCTTAGAAACCAGAAACTGTCCGAAGTATTGATTGAATTATTGATGATAATTCAAACCTAAGAAATCAATCAATTTCCAAATCAACAAATCAACAAATCTCCAAATCCAAATTAGGCTTTGGCTTCAATTTCATTGATGAGGTCATAAAATTGTTGGTCGATGCGGGCGACTCCTTCGGCTTTTTCAATCTCGCCGATTTTTGCCAAATTACGGCGGTACTGAAGCAAAGCGGTAGAGATAAGTTTCAAATCATCTAAAGAGATGTTCAACTTATTTTTGTTGGGTTGGTCTTGGTGCGCACGCGAAGTCGGCATATTTTCAGGATTGGTAGTTCGGGGTTGGAATTTGTCGCTAGGCGCAAAACCTTCACGAATATGAAACATATCGGCGATTTTGGAAAAAAGATTTTTGGGGGAGATAAAGGTGATAGTTGCCATTGTATCGTATATTTTAAGGGGTTAAAATCTTGTTTAGAATGTTTTATTGCTTTCGTTTAATTTCTGAACAAAGATAATATAAAACCGGGGAATTTGTCAAGTTTTTTTGCAAAAAAATTCTAAAATTTTTGACAAATTTTTTTTATGATTAAAAAATGAGCATTTTTTTAACCAAATCCCTTCCTTATCAGCGATATTTGAACTAACCGGCTTGGTCTGCCTACCTATCAAAAGCAGATATTTGCCATTTACTTTTTTTCATAAAAATGAATTAAGTCATTGAATACTAGGCAGATAAGAAACTAAAACCTAATGTTTATTCGTTTAAAACTATAAAACACGACTACAAAATCGAGTTTTATATAACTAATTGATAATCAATAACTTATGAAAAATATCTAAAGTATTGAATCAATAAGTTATATATTTTAACTAACTGATTTACTCATTAAAATGAAAAAAAATGTATTCTTGTCTTTGTTATTTTATGCTTATGCGTATTGGTCATTTGCCCAAAGTGATAAGGAGTTGGTCAAACAAGGGGATATGGCTTTTAATCAGCAAAACTATCCCAATGCCATTCGCCTCTATGACCGCGCTTTGTTGATGAATCCTAACAACGAAATAGCCTATAACAATCGAGGTTGGACAAATTATCTGCTAGGCAATCGAAAAGAAGCCATCATCGACTTGCAAAAAGCGGTGAGCTTGGATTCAACTTATGCCGCCGCCCTCAAAAATTTGGCGCACATCCAATTGGAAAACAAAGAAATAGATACCGGTTTGCGCAATATTGACAAAGCCATTCCACAACTGGGCAACGATAGCTACGCTTTTTTGTTGAGAGGCAGGTTTTATTTAGAAAAACGAGCTTTGGCAGAAGCCCGTGCCGATTTTGACCGAACCATTCAATTGGATAACAAAACTCCTGACGCGTTTTTTTATCGAGGTTATACTTTGATGAACCTAAAAGAATATGAATTGGCGGTCAATGACTTTAGTCGTCTGATTCAGCTCAGTCCTAAGTTTGCACCGGCTTACAACAATCGTGGCTTTTGTTATTTGAGTATGGGCAAAACCGAAGAAGCCCTGCGTGATTTTGATATGGCATTGTTGTTTAATCCTAAAGATGCCAGTGCTTTGGTCAATCGGGGCGTGATTCACAAAAACAAAGGTCTGCTTGACAAAGCCTGCGCCGATTGGAAAAAGGCAATGGATTTGGGCAAAGAAGACGGTAAAATTTTTTATGAAGAAAATTGCATCAAATCAGCCCCAATCTCTACAACGCAAATAAATCTTGAAAATACGCCCATCAAAGACAAAGCTACTATTGAAACTGCTTTGACAGCTACCATCAAAGCTACCGGACTCAAACCGCGTACCTCGCTCAAGCTCTGTGTTTTGAAAGGCAAGGAAGAAACTCCCCAAACGATTAATAACAAGACCCTTGGCACGGCTAATTTTGTTTGGTTTGCGGCCGTCAGTGGCAACCTCAACGCTAGTCTAAGCAACTTGATTACCAAACCGGGTATTTATGACGCTTATCTGGAATATGTTGATAATCAAGGGATTCCGAAGGTTATTAATTTTAGAATCCGAATTAAAAAATGATGGATTTATATTCAAACAGTGTGATTTTCCATAGCAAGGGGCGTTGCTTCCCCTTGCTATGGAAAAATCGTCCTATTTCTAAATAATCACTTAATTTTGGGTAGAATCTTCATTGGTAGAAATATCGGGAGGAGTTTCGATATTTTCTTGAACAATCAGTTCCCAAGTATCTAAGTTCAAAGCCAATATATTACCAATCAAGGGGAAAACTTCTTTGTTTTTGCGCCGCCCGCGAAAACGATACACACAACCGTTATCTAAAGGAATAATTGGTTTTTGTTCGGCAACGGCGTTTTCAATTTCCAACAAATCGCGCACCGAATGACCGTGAACTATCCGCTTGGCAAAATCAACGGGTGGTGTGAACTTAGGTAGCCAAACTATTCCGTGAAAATCGTTGAAAGGTTCAGGCTTGCTAAAATTAAACCCAGCGTGAACCAAATAAAAATCTTCCAACTCATAAAAAAACGGCAAATTGTTCAAAAAATGCAAATATTGCGGATATATCTCCCCTACTTCATTTGCTACATTGAAACATTTTTCAAATTTTAAGTATCGTAAAAAAAAATTTGGGTTATATTCTTGGTACGAATCCAAAAGCATTTGTTCGTGATTGCCCCGCAAAGGAAATACTTGATAATCAGCATTTTGCAAATCTAAAATCAAATCAATCACGCCGCCACTGTCGGGACCACGATCCACATAATCGCCCAACAGGAATAGTTGGTCTTGGGTTTGTAACTGTATCTTATGCCTTACCAAATATTCAAAAGTTTGTTTACAGCCGTGAATATCCGCGATTACCCACCGCCTACCCTGCTCAGGTTTAGGGAACAAATTGAGAAAAAGTCATAAATTAATAATTAATTGCTTGGTAAAAATTGACCTTTTTTAGCGTTTATTTCCCCAAGATACAAAATAAAATTAAATTTCAGCTTGAAAATAGCGTTTCCAAGCTCGCAAAACGGCGTTTTGCTAAGGCAACGGTAAGCGTTTGCGGTTTAATTACCCGTTTTTTGCCAAAAATTGCCATTGATGACAAAAAAAACGATATTCGCCCGCAAAAACAGAAATTTTAAAAACAGAGCTTAGAAAATGGATATTTACTACATCATACCCGAAGCACATTGGTGGTTTCAGGCATTTTTCTTGGCACTGGTATTTGTAATGGCTTTTTTGTATGCTGCCGTAGGACACGGGGGAGGGAGTGGATATTTGGCAGTTTTGACGCTGTTTGGCATACCTCCGGTAGTGATGAAGCCTTCTTCATTGATACTCAACATATTTGTTTCGTTTACTTCATTTGCTCAGTTTTCACGTTTTGGGCATTTTCGTTGGCGTTTGTTTTTGCCTTTGGCGTTGGCATCTGTTCCGGCGGCGTTTTGGGGGGCTTATATAAAATTAGATGCCAGCCTTTATAACAAAATTTTGGCAGTTTGCCTATTGTTTTCGGTTTTTAAATTGCTTGGTTTTTTGGGCAAAGAAACCGAACAAAACCAAGCAATGCCTTGGCTTGTGGGTTTGTTGATTGGTGGAATTATTGGCTTTTTATCAGGAATGTTGGGCATAGGGGGAGGGATTTTATTAAGCCCGATTTTATTACTCTTTGGTTGGGCAAATATCAAACAGACTTCGGCGGTATCGGCTTTGTTTATCTTTGTCAATTCTATTTCGGGCTTGTTGGGTTTGCTAATCAAGGGAGCAACCATTCCGGCAGATATTCATTATGTGTTGGCAGTTGCGCTGGTAGGAGGGATATTAGGTGGTTAT
The DNA here is from genome assembly GCA_025455045.1 of Microscillaceae bacterium. Taxonomy (GTDB): domain Bacteria; phylum Bacteroidota; class Bacteroidia; order Cytophagales; family Microscillaceae; genus JALONJ01. Next base: position 18,007 of record JALONJ010000027.1, read on the forward strand.
TTTGGCAGTACTCGTTTCAATTTCAAGGTTTTGCGTTACTTGTTGGCGGTGGTGTTGCTTGTAGCCATTTACAAGTTGTTTGTAAGTTAGGTTCTGCTGTAACGAGCAGTACAACAAAACTTACCAGCCAAAGCCCAATACGGATTCCGTTTCGGTGTCTATCCAAATCATTCCTTCATCTTCGGCATTGAGTTGCCCAAGCAGTTCACCGGCAGGATTCCACACCGAAGTCGTACCGGCACTGTAAAAATTATCACAAAAACCTACACTATTGACCATCATTACCCACATTCCAAATTTTTGGGCAACTGCGGGGTAGTGTTGCTGGGCTTTTTTGATACCGTTTGCCGATTTTGCTACACTAGCCAAATAGATGCCAGCACCCAGATGATGCGCTTTTTCGGCGTGGTGAGAGAGGAGTGATTCATAACAAATTGCCGGAGCTATTTTTTGATTTTCTGAATGGAGGATTAATTGCCCTTTGCCCTCCACAAAATAAGGCAACTCGTCGGCGTGCAAATTTTGTTTGGAATAAATTTGCCGAGTTTGATGAGGCGAAAAAATAAGCATACTAATCAAAACTCCTTCCTGCGCGTGGGTAGGTGCGCCCAAGCCAATCGTAATCTGCTGATTATCAGCTAGTTGTTGAAATACATCTAAGCTTGCCTCAAAAATATTCAATGCCAAATCTTTTGCCAAGTCCGGCTCATAGCCGGTAAGCGAAAGCTCGGGAAAGAAGATAGCTTCTGCCGATTTCTCCGCCGCCAATCGGGTAGCGTGAAGATGTTGGGCAATATTTGCTGCGATGTTGCCTTTTTGTGGTTTAATTTGTGCCAGACAAATTTTCATTGTTTGATTCCTCACAAAACAGTTTTATTGCTTTCTGATTGATGCCTAAAATGACGGATTAAATTTCAAAAAATCATCGCGTTTAAATCCGAAAATATCAAGTATAAGCCCGTTTTTCAAACGCGATTTGGTCATCTGCTAAAGTCCAAATCTAATGGGTGTATTTCAAATTTACGCGTTTCTATTGCCTCACCCTAGCCCTCTCCGAAGGAGAGGGTTATAGGTAGTAAATTTGAAATGCACCCAATCTAATCACTTATTTTTGAGATAGTTATGCAAAATGATAGAAAACTTTTTGGCACCAATTTCGGATAAATGGTCAGCATCATAAAAATCTTCAGATACAAACTGTGGGCTATCCAAAAAGTTTATGTAAGTACAATGTTGATTATGGTTGCAAGATTCTTGCGCAACTTGAACGGTTAGCTTTAGTTGGGCTTGATTGATATGTAATCTGTAAGTCTCAAAAGCGGGCGGAGTTAATAATAACAATTGTATTTTTCTTACCTTAGTCCATTGGATTATTTGACGTAGTAATTGACAATTATCCGCAAAAATTTTCTTATACTTGGCTTGATTTATATTTTTTTGGGTATGCCGCCAAGCGGCTATTTTGCCGGTTGCGAGCAAGTCTTGTGCATTTGTTGAAGTATAGTTTGTACCCCAGCCCAAATTATTGCAATAGCGAGCTGAGTTACCTTTTAAATAATAAGCATTTATTCGGTATAAATTTATATATAATTGATTGCTAAGTACTTCTGAATAATTTTTTAAAGATTGAGACGTAAAAAAACCATAGTAAATCAGATAGTTTTTTAACCACCAAGCGTCTTTATCGGGTTCTAACTTTTCAAAAAGTGTAAAATAAGATATAGGCAATATAATAGTTTTTAAATTTTTAAATTTTGGTTCATAATTTTTCAAAATTTCCCAATCATACTCCAAAGACTGCGAAATATGGCTCGCGTTGAAGCAGTGAGGACTCATATAGTTGGGATTTATACCATAAAATGAGTGCGAACTACCCAAAATAAGTGTTTCAATCTGGGCAGATTCAGTATCCATATACTTTTTTTTATATTGATAATCATTCGGAATATAGCGCAACATTAGTTCTAAGCCTAAGCCAATGATAAGAATAGGGGAAGCCAGCAGTAGGGTTTTGAAAATAAATTTGTGCATAACTCAAAATTGAAAATAAATAAAGTCTTGTTCCTTACCTCCAAACCAAAAAATAGCCAAAACAATGATATAATACATTGCATAACGCAGGTATTTGGGCCATTTTAGCCCCAAAGTAGCCAAAGCATAGGGTTGTTCTCTACCCTGCCACTCCAACACGATAAAAATTAAAATTAACCCCAAAATAGTCTTATATTGGTTATACAAAGCAATATCCAAGAAAGATTGGGGCTGGCTAAACATCGCAAAGATGTATTGCTTGGCGTGGTCGATAGTTTCGGCTCGAAAAAATATCCACGCAAATACCACCAAGCCAAAAGTCAATAGCATTTGTAAAAACTCTTGAATTGTCGGCAAGATTTTGCCCGATGCCACCACTGTCAAGTGCTTGCGGTGGTGGTTGGTAAGCAAAAGCGGCAAAAAATAGAGGGCATTTAAACCTCCCCATACAATAAATGTCCAATTGGCACCGTGCCAAAGCCCACTTAAAATAAATATAATCAAGATATTTCGGATTTTTGACCCAATACTCCCCCGACTGCCCCCCCAAAGGAATATACACATAATCTCTAAACCAAGTGGTGAGCGAAATATGCCAACGCCGCCAAAATTCGGCAATATCTCGTGAAAAATAGGGATAGGCAAAGTTTTGCATCAATTCAAAACCAAACAACTTCCCCAAACCAATCGCAATATCCGAATACCCCGAAAAATCGGCATAGATTTGAAATGCAAAAAATATAGCGGCTAAAGCCAAAATGCCTCCTTGATATTCGTCAGAATGATTGAAAATCGAGTTGGCGTATTCGGCGCAATTGTCCGCAATGACAATTTTTTTGAATAAACCCCAGAGAATTTGCCGCATTCCATCTACCGATTGTGAATAGTCAAATTGTCGCTTGACATAGAATTGGGGAAGCAAGTGAGTTGCTCGCTCAATAGGTCCGGCAACCAACTGCGGAAAAAAGGCAACAAATGCGCAAAAAGCCATAAAATCTCGAGTTGGCTCAATTTTCCTTCTATACACATCAAGCGTATAGCTCATCGTTTGGAAGGTGTAAAACTAATGCCAATAGGCAAAATAATGTTTAAAGAATAGCCTTTTAGTGCAATACCAAATATCGAAAAAGCCCCAATAAAACTATCAAGAAAGAAATTATAATATTTGAAAAAAAGCAATAGACTTAGATTGATTGAGATGCTTGTCCAGAGCAAAACTCGCTTTTTTAGGGGGTTTGTTTGGGTATATAAATGTATGCCAATTACATAATCGAGCCAAGTACTGAAAAATATTAAACCCAAAAATCGCCAATCCCACCAACCATAAAAGAAGTAGCTGGCAATTACAATTACAAAATTCTGCCAACGAGTATTTGAAATACTTACAAACCAATATAGCCCAAAAACGATGGGTCAAAAAATTGCAAAATCAATAGAAGTGAAAAGCATTTATTGAGATTCTCTTTGTTGGGATAAATTTAAACAATAAATGTTTACTCCTCATCATACAAGTTACCATAAATCACCTGCGCCAAGTCCTCATAATAATACTTTGCAATAAGTTCACCTTTTAAGAAAATTGAGATGCCTTCACTGTCATATTTCCAGTCATCATATTCTTCAATGGTGTTGGCTATCCATAAAAGTATAGGGTCTGATTGTTCTGGATTGGAGGAGTTGTTTTGTCCATTACGATTATCTTCTTGCATATTTTTTAATTTTTTAGAAAGATACTTTTAACAATACTACGGGCAGTTTTTTGTAAGTAATTGATAATCAGCTAGTTATGATATTTTAAATATTTCTTGTAACTAATTGATTATCAAGCACTTAACAAAAAACCCGAAACTAGAAACTAGAAACTGTCCGCACTATTGATACTTTTGATTAAAACAAAAAAACAAGCAGTCAAAACTACTTGTTTTTTGTAAGTATTTGAAAACCAAATATTTACCATTTAAAGCATTGTACTCGGGCAAACATAATCAGTAATTTGGAATTTTTGACTGGCTTTCATTGCCCCAAATCCGCCTTTAATATCAATCAAATTTTCATATCCTCTAGCTTTCAAAATTGAGATAAAAATCATCGACCGATAGCCTCCCGCGCAATGTACGTGGTAAGTTTGGTCTTTTTTGACCATTGCCATTGTTTGATTGATGTAATCAAGGGCTACATTTTCGGCATTTATTACGTGTTCAGAATCAAACTCGCTGATTTTTCGTACATCAAGGATTCTTAAATCAGGGTTTTGGGCTTGGCGATTTGCCAATTCATCAGCATCAATTGATTCTATGGTGTCTATCTCTTTGCCGGCGTTTTGCCAAGCTTCAAAACCGCCATCTAAATAACCAATGGCATAATCATAACCCACGCGGGCTAGGCGAGTTACTACTTCTTGCTCGCGTCCGAGTTCTGTAACCAACAAAATAGGCTGTTTGATGTCGGTAATGAGTGTACCCACCCAAGGCGCAAAACTACCGTCAATGCCAATATTGATGGCATTGGGGATAAATCCTTGGGCAAACACTTGGGGCGCGCGAGTGTCCAAAATCAAGGCTCCGGTTTCGTTGGCGGCAGCATCAAAGGCTTCGGGCGAGAGGGCTTGTGTACCTCTTGCCAATACTTCATTGATGTTGTCGTAGCCTTCTTTATTCATTTTGACATTCAAAGGAAAATAACTGGGCGGCGGCATCAAGCCGGTAATTACTTCTTTGGTAAATTCAGCTTTGCTCATATCGGCTCTTAGGGCATAATTTACTTGTTTTTGATGCCCTAAAGTATCGGAGGTTTCTTTGCTCATATTTTTGCCGCAAGCCGAACCGGCTCCGTGTGCCGGATACACAATCACTTCATCAGCCAAAGGCATTATTTTATTGCGTAATGAATCAAACAGATAACCCGCCAAATCTTCTTGGCTTAAATCGGATTTTTGTGCCAAATCGGGGCGACCTACATCGCCAATAAACAAAGTATCGCCGGTAAAAATTGCGTGGTCTTTGCCATTTTCATCTTTCAACAAATAGCAAGTGGATTCCATTGTATGCCCGGGCGTGTGCAAAACCTGAAAAGTAAGTTTGCCTACTTTCAATTCTTCGGCATCGCGGGCAATATGCGCCGCAAAGCTGGGGCTGGCGTTGGGTCCGAATACAATTTTTGCTCCACTTGCCTCCGCCAAATCCAAATGCCCCGACACAAAATCGGCGTGAAAGTGGGTTTCTAATACGTACTTGATTTTTGCGCCCGATTTTTCGGCTCTTTGCAAATATGGTTCAATCTCGCGCAAAGGGTCAATGACGGCGGCTTCGCCTTCCGACTCAATATAATACGCGCCTTGTGCCAAGCATCCGGTATAAATTTGTTCTATTTTCATATTTTTATGAATTTACTTAAAGTATTGATTATCAATTGTTTATATTTAGAATTTGAATAATTAATTATAAATATAGTACAAAGGTAGTGGCGTATTTGGATAATTATTGTTACTTAAATTACAGAAGGCTAAAAATTTCAAATATTTTTTAATAACAAAGAACTGCGGTTAATTTTGACTTTACCGGCTTCTTCCATTTTTTTCAACAAGCGCGAAATCACTACCCTCGAGGAGTTGAGATCGCGGGCTACTTCTTCGTGGGTTATTTTCAATTCATTGGTTTTGAGGGCTTTTTGTTGCTTTTTGAGATAAAATTCCAATCGCTCATCCATACTTTTGAAAGTAACGCTCTCCAAAGTCTCGAGCAATTCTTCAAATCGTTGGCGGTAATTTTCCAAGACAAAATAATACCACGACTTGTAGTTAATCATCAATTCATCCATCAAAGCCAAAGGCAGCGTAATTAATTCGGTTTCTTCAATGGTTTTGGCAGTAATGGTGCTGGCTTCGCGCTTGGCGGCACATATCATTGACAAGGCACACGCCGAGCCGGGTTCGAGATAATACATAAATACTTCGTTGCCCTCATCATCTTCTTTAAAAACTTTTATCCTGCCTTTTACCACCAGCATTGCCGATTTGAAGTATTGCCCGGTACGCATCAAGACTGCACCGGCTTCTACTTTTTTGAGGGTAGCCGATTGGGCAATCAACTGTCGAGCTTGAGCTTCGATGTGTGAAAAATTTTTTTGTAATAGGTTGATTATCAATTCATTATCCAAATTCATTGCCTTGCTTTTACATTATCAACAGTTTAGCCGTTTTTTAGTTTCAGGTTTGGGATATTTGTCAATTAACTATTTGGTAATCAATTAGTTATGGATATTTAGTTGATAGAGCATTGAGATAGCTTAAGCGATTGATTGCAATACTTCCCATTCTCGTTTTAGCATTGCATATTGAAATTCACTCACCCATTTGCCTTTAAAAAACACGTTTTCTATAAAATGTCCTTCTTGGCGAAAGCCGATACTTTTCAATAAATTGATAGAGGCGATATTTTCGGCATCTACGATTTCAATTACTCGATGAATATTTTGGCTGGCAAAAAGAAATTTTAAAATTCCCAGCATTGATTCTTTGGCATAGCCTTTTTGCTGCGCCATAGGCGCGATGGTAATGCCAATTTCGGCAATCCTTGGCTCAAATTGGTCAAACTTTATGGCACAATCCCCTATTAATCTTTGGGTTTCACGGTTTTCAATTCCATATTGTATCCATTCACCGGCAGTACCAAAGGCAAGGCTTGAGTTCTCATTGATAAAATCTTGCGCCTGCTCAAGAGTCATTACTTCAAAGCCTTGATATTTGGTTACTTCTGGGTCTGAGCGATAACTATGAAAATCTGTTAAATCAAATAAGGTCAAGGGGCGAATTTTGAGCCGGTTGGTATTGATGTTTATTTCAATCATCGTGTTTTAAAGGTTTTAAAATAGCTAATTTTTACGATTGTTTCCTTGGTAATCTTTTGGATATTGAAACTTTGATAAAACATTTAATCAATTGATTATCAAGACTTTACAGTTATTTTAGTAGCAAACTAACAAATTCCAACAATGATTTAATCCTCATTTTCATCTAAATCTGCTATTTGCTTAAGCAAGCCATTTTCGTCATCTAAGAATATATTCATCATATTTTGCTTCTGTCTGGTTAGGTGAACGGCTCGCCAAACCTTCATCAATACTTCATAAGTCTTGACATCAGCCCTAGCTGTAGGCTTAAGTTCTATATGTTTATAGATAAGCCTATACGACATATTGTCAAATGCTTCGGCTTTGGTAAATGTCTTGTGTCTCGACATCAAAGGATTTGAATCTACATTCAATAATAGCGCACAAGCCTGCTTAAACACTACAATTCCACAATACCAGCGCACAGGCGCGTATATCCACCACTCCACTATCAAGAAAGAGGCTATAATCCCGATCAGCATCAAGAAAAAATTAGTGTTTTTTCGGCTAAATTCAATTTTGAAATAGATAAAAATATCAATGGGGATAATCAACAGTTTCCACCAGTTACTTTGTCTAAAAGCCTCAATAATAATTTCCAACATTCCAAAATAAAATGCCGGCAAAAGTGTAAACAAGCCAATGAATAATGCAACTATAGGCATCTCCATTATCATAGGCAATACACTTTGAATATTTCGAATAGTTAACTTATCTTCTTCCAGCTCCTCAATGATTTGCTTTTGCAGGGTCTTGTTGAATATCATATAGGTAACAAATTGACAATCAAGATTTTATTACAATATGCAAAGATAAAACTAAACAAGGCAGAATCAAACCTTATTAATTAATATACACATAACTACTTGATAATCAATAAGTTAATAAAATTTCTTAAAAAAAAGCATAAAAAAACCGTAGCCACCGACGGGGATGTCGGTTAAGGCTACGGTATCCTTCAACCAGCTATGAGCAACAAAAATGCAAGATATTTTTGAATATTCCAAATGTTTGCCCTCATTTTTTTAAAAATTAACAAAAAATTTACAATTGATTCTCTGCCTCAATCCTTGCCGCAGTTTTGCCCACAGGCTTGAGCAAAACAAGATTTACTAAAAAAAATTTAGCAAAGTTTGGCACAAAAAGTGGTTTTGGTAAGTTGAGAAAAATTTTAACAATTTCTTAAAAAATCTATAGTACTCATTATCAAGGCTTTAGAAAAAATGCTGAAAAATTTAAAAAAATTTTTTCACTAAAGTTTGCTTTTGCTAAATAAATTGTCGTAAATTTGTTTATAAAATTAACAATAGCGGTTCATAAGTCTAATATAAAGACTCGCTAGGTACTGAAAACAACAAAATGACAAAAAAATTGGCTGAATTTTTGAAAACTACAAATGCTTAATTATTAAACAAATCTAAAAAAACAATTTTGAAGCTGGTAAGTCGGCAATTAAAAAAATTATCAAAAAAAATTTAAAAAGTTTGCAAAATGGTTACGACACAAAAAAGGGCAGGAGCCAAACCCATTACCAAAAAAGAACCTAGCGGCGCAGGCTTTACCGATGTATTTACCTCATCGGCTATGAAAGGCTTGGTGTTGTTGTTGATTGTAGCTTTCAACGTAGTGGTTTTGAAAAACAGTTTTCTGTTGGCGGCACCTTCGCACGGTTTTTCGGGCGATGCGCAGTTAGATGCTTTGTTGTACGGGCTGGCTATCTCGGTGTTGATGGTGATTGTATTGTTTCACGAGGAGCGTTGGGAGAGTATGTTTTGCCCGGGCGCGATTACTTTGTATTTAGATGCTTTGATTCTGATTCTCTACACCCGTTGGTTCGAGTGGTTGATTGGGGGTTGGTGGACACTCTGGCTAATGAGTGGTTTGATGATAAGCCTGCCGGTGATGGGCTTATTTATTATGGTGGTAATGCTCAAACACAATGCTACTACTGCCTAATGCTGGCAAGTTCGCACAGGCGAAATAAACAAAAAAATTAGAAATTAAAATATTTTAAAAATCTAAAAAAATTGAAAGCAATGCTAAGTTTCTCATTTACTTTTCCCAAGTCCTTGTTTGGTCGCGTGGCAGACGTTCTCCAAGGCAATCGCGTAGCTCCCGAAGCTGCCAATACACCTGATTTTGAAACCGAAGAAGCCCCTGAAAAAACGCCGGTTACTCCGCATAAATCAAAATTGAATATGAGCTTGGACGACCTCAAAACAGTTTCAACGGCACTTTTGTATTATCGCCGCAATCTGAACAAAAAAGGTGAAGCCGAGCGCGCCGAAGGGGTAGCTCGCATCGACGAACAATTTTATAACTTGATTATTGAATTAGAAAATCAATACAAAAACTTGAACTCAACCGCATTGGCTTAGTTTATTTGGTGTTTTTTGAATCCCATAGCAAAAGCCCGCCCCTAATTTGGAGTGGGTTTTTTTTATGCCCGAAGCCCCACTCCCGACCCCTCTCCGCAGGCTAATCTTGTAGGGCTTTTGCAAGCACCGCCGTAGGCGTACAATCTGTGTAGCAAGCGGTACATTTTTGAAATTAGAACTCCGTAGGTGTGAAATCTATGGTCAAACTAATTCTACAAGGGTGCATTTCAAATTTACGCGTTTCTATTGCCTCACCCTAGCCCTCTCCGAAGGAGAGGGTTATAGGTAGTAAATTTGAAATGCACCCTTCTACAAAGATGTTACCTATCTGGGGTTTTACAACTCACAACTCAAGAAAATCCCCACCAGATAAACTCCAAAAAAGAGGGGAGCAATCTCTCCGGGTGCATTTCAAATTTACGTTTTAAGACCTCACCCCTGCCCTCTCCTTTGAGAGAGGGAATCTAAGGAATAAATTTGAAATGCACCCATCTCTCCTCTCTTGTATTCTTCTCCATCCTTCGGAAGGAGGCTAGGGGGAGGCTTCAGAAATAAAGGCAATCCAATGGACTGCCCCTATTTGACCTTTCACTTCTATTAAATCACTAATCAAATCTTATATCACAGAAAATTAAACTTTATTTGATGTCGACGTTTTTGACCGGTTTGGCTTGCAATTCAGGTCTTTTGGGCAAGTCAAGGGTCAAAATACCATTTTCATAATGGGCTTCAATCTTTTCGCTGTCAATAGTTTTTGGCAAAGTAAAGGCTCGCCGGAATGATTCATAACGAAATTCTCGACGAACAAAGCGCGCATTTTCATCTTTGGTTTCGTTTTCGTGTTTTGCCTCAGCGATGATGTTGAGAACATCATTTTCTACTTTGATAGTAAAGTCCTCTTTGTGCATTCCGGGTGCGGCAACCTCAACGACTACTTTGTTATCGGTATCTTTTACATTGACCGAAGGAGTCATAGTAGCCCAGTCGCGTTCAAGGTTTTCCAACCAATCGCTCCCAAAGAAATTGTCGACTAGATTACCAAAAGTGTTGAGCGGGCGAGGGGTATTCCATTTCACGAGTGTCATAGTTTTATCCTCCTAATAGTGGTTTTAAATTGAATTGTTTTAGATGATAGATTTGAAAATCAAAATTTGATTATCTCTTGTTTTATCATCAAATCTATCTAATAAATAACAAAACCTATACCAAGCCCATTTTTGAAGTTTTTTAGGACAGAATGGCGTATTTTTCCTCAAAAACCAAAGATTGTAATGCCAAAATGTCTTGCCTATCGGACTTTTTAGCATTAAATTATTTGGTGATTCATTAGCCATCAATACAATTATATAATTACCTGATTATCAATTACTTACTAATTACTGTGAAAAGACAAATTTTTCTTACTTGCATCAATTTTTAAGCAATCCATTCGGCAAAAATTAGCGGCACGAAATATCGGCAAAACTTTGTGGGGTTTTGGCTATTTATTGGATTTTAGTCTTTAATTTGCATTTAAAATGGTCAATAGTTAATTATATTTTAAAATTCAGAAGTTTAAAAATCTGAAAAATTTATATGAACACTCGAATTATCGCAGTTGTCAATCACAAAGGCGGAGTAGGCAAAACCACCACTACGCTCAACTTGGGCAAGGCTTTGGCACTCCAAAAACACAAGGTATTGATTGTGGACTCCGACCCGCAGGCAAACCTTTCGCAATCATTAAAAATTGAAGACCCCAAAAAAGACATTTATCACGCATTGGTTGAGAAAGAAAAATTGCCGATTGTCAAAATTGACAAAAACTTTGATATAGTTCCGGCAAGTTTGGATTTGTCGGGCGCAGAGTCAAAACTGATAATGGACGTAAATGGCTACTTCCGCCTCAAAGAAGCCCTGAAGCCCGTTACGGAGAAATACGATTATATTTTGGTTGATTGCCCGCCGAGCTTGGGTATTCTTACCATCAATGCCCTCATTGCTTGTACTGAAGTGATGATTGCCATTCAGTCGCAGTATTTGGCTATCAAAGGTTTGAATACAATTTTGGAATTGGTAGAAGAACTTCGCAAAAACCTCAACCCCTACCTCCGAGTTGCCGGAATGTTGCTCACCCAAGTCAATCGGACGGTAGTGAGCAAAAACATTGTGGAATCAGTCCAAAAAACCCACAAAGAAAAAGTATTCCAAACCGTAATTCGCCAAAATGTAGCCATTACCGAAGCCTCTACCGTAGGGCAAGATATTTTTACTTATGCACCCGACTCTATGGCGGCAGACGATTATAGAAACTTGGCTTTGGAAGTTTCAAAGTCATAATAGCCTGATTATCAATTTTATATAAATTCTGTTTTTTACTATAATATCAATCCAATGAAAGCAAAAAATACCGCCAAAAAAAAAGATTTTAGCAATGTAATCAACTCAGCCGTAGCCCAAGCCAAAACATTTGAAGATATTGTCAAAGAAAACATTGTTATCCTGCCGGAATTAAAAGCCTTTATTCCTCCGCTTTCGGAAGAAGAATTTGCCCATTTGAGCGAGAGTATCATCAATGAAGGCTGTAGAGATGCCCTGATACTTTGGCAAAGGGAAAAAGAAGAAGGGTTGGAATATGTAATTGTGGACGGGCATAATCGGTACGCAATCTGTGAAGAAAACAACGTAGAATTCAAATTTATAGTCCGTGAGTTTGATAATCTTGAGCAAGTCAAAGATTGGATGATTTTGAATCAATTGGGTAAGCGCAATATCACCGAACTGACTAAATCGTTTTTACGCGGCACAAGATATGAACTTGAGAAACAAAAAAACAAAAACGTAAGCAACCTAAAGCAATTTCAAACCGAGGGGGACAAAATGTCCTCTTCGGGAAAAACCTCCGAAAAACTAGCCGAAGAGTTTAATGTATCCGAAAAAACCATCAAGCGCGATGCCGAATACGCGCGCGCGGTCAATGCCATTGCCCAAGGTGATGATGTATTGAAATGGAAAATCTTAAACAAAGAAGTTGATTTGCCCAAAAATTACTTAGTCGAAGTCGTCGAGAAAGGCGAACTTGCAATACAAGAACTTCGGGCGATGCTTGTGGCTGGCAAAGGTCTCAATCAAGTTGAGGAAAACAAAATCGAAACTAAAACCGGCAAAACCACTACCAAAGTTGATACCGGCAAATTTGTAATCGATGATTTAAAACCTTTCCAAAGCAATATTTATCAAGCCGTGAGAGAAGTAATGAGCAAACAAGATGAAGATTCAATTGAAAAATTGAAAACCCGAGTAGATGAATTGGCAAAAGAGGTTAAGAAGCGGAAAAATTAAGGCCGACAAGGAATAAGAGCCTCAATATGCCCCCTTGATATGTGGTGTATAGCCCAATATGACTTGAGCAAAGTTGAGAAGAAATGCAATATACGCAAAATTAATTGGTTTTAAACTTCGGTAAAGTTTAAAACTTTGCCGAAGTTGAATAAAACGATTTTTGTTGCAAAAATTACTTTTGATTCAGCATAAACAAACCATTCCCAAAAAAGCCTATGGAAAACTGGACGTTAGAAAAAATAGATTTTGAAGATTTGAATGACTTGATTGCGCAAATAGAAACCGCATTTGCCATTCAATTCGCCGAAAATGAACTTTCTAGCAAAATGTCGGTAGCCGAACTTTGTGAAAAAGTTTTGCCTAAAATAAAAGCCGAAGCCGTAAATGATTGCACTACTCAACAAGCCTTTTATAAGCTACGCCAAATACTACGCTCTGTTTCGGGGCATCAAGTCATAAAGCCGCAAACCAAGCTCAAGACCATTTTTCCAAAAGGCAAATTACGAAATTCGATTCAAAAAATTGAAAAAGAATTACAGATTGAAAACCTATTTTGGGTTGCCCCTACCCTAGCCGGTTTGGGATTGGGGATTGGGGTGGTAGGCTTATTTTTTAGTCTTATCCTACATTGGACAAATGGTATGTATTTGTTCCTATCTATTTTTTTTATCAGTATAATATCGATGCAAACCTTCAAAGTATTTCGCTTTCAAACTGTAGGTGAATTGAGTCAATATTTGACGAATTTTCACTATTTTCAGGCGCGCCGCAACGCTTATACTTATAACCCTCACGAAGTCAAAAAAATTATCAAAGAATGGTTTGAAGTTTATTATAAATGAAATTAAGCCGTTACTTGAGTTCCGAGAAGCAACTCTAGCCGTTGTTTGTGTTTCTACGAGCCACTATAGCCGTTGTTTGCGTTCCCAGAAACAACTCTAGCCGTTGTTTGTGTCTCTGCGAGCAACGGCTTCCACTAAATGGTTTTGCCTTCTTTGAGCAATTGTTTGCGCAAACCGTCTTTGAAATCTTCGTAACTCACCAACTTATCTTCGCGGTCGAGGCACATCACCGCACAATGCAGTTGCACATTTTTGATTGCCGCGCCCGTGATTACATACTTGCGCGCAGTTTCGGTCAAATCGATGCGGGAGTCTAATTGAAATTGCTGAGAAAACGCCTTTTGCCAAAGCAACAATCGAGAGTGTTCGCTAGGTATGCCAAAATAAACTTCGGCTTGGAATCGCCGGATAAAAGCCTTGTCCAAATTTGACCTTAAGTTGGTTGCCAAAATCAAAATACCCGGATGTTCTTCAATTTTTTGTAACAAAAAAGCAGTTTCTTGATTGGCATAGCGGTCATTGGAACTTTTGGCATCGGTTCGTTTGCCAAAAAGGGCATCGCCTTCGTCAAAAAACAAAACCCAATCGCGGTACTTAGCCATTTCAAAGATGGCATTGAGGTTTTTTTCGGTTTCACCAATGTATTTTGATACGATTTTGGCTAAGTCGATACGATATACTTCTAAGCCCAATTCCTTGCCCAAAAGCTTGGTAGTGAGGGTCTTACCCGTACCTGACTCACCATAAAACAAACAACGAAAGCCGCGCAACTCACGCCCCAGCCAAGGGTCAGCCATCAAAGTTTTATAATTTCTTACCCAAGCCCGCACCTCTTGAATGTCTTGAAAAGTGTCATAGTCCAAGACCAAATCTGCCCAATCCAACTGAGTTTCAATGCGATTTGCCGGAAAATTGGAACTATATTGGGGTTCGTAAGGCTCGCCGGTGGTGAGGTGTTTGAGGTATTCATCGGTAATAAACAACTGCCCGCTCAACAGGGGTTCACTATTGGGCGAGTTTTCCAAGCGCAAAATATTGTGGCGATTGAAAAAATGGCGAGGATGAAAAATCGATTGAAACTCAAATCGAAGTTCCAAATTGCTACCGGCTAAAATAAACATTGCTGTTTCGCCGGTTGGCAAAAACCCTTTATGATGTACTCCCCGCACTCCCCCAAACTCGGTAAAATCGCGGTTGTATTCGTTTTGATGGAAAAAAATATCAAGCAATTGCGGGCGCACGTGAGGCACCAAAGCCAACATCAACACTACGCGCTCGGCTAGGTAACGACAAGCCAACCACTCATTTTGATAAGATTGGGCGGTTTCTTCATACAAACTTTGTAGTAACTGCCCAAAAAGTGAATTATCAGTAGGCAATGGCGGTATTTGACTCAATAAAAAATCAAAAGTTATCGCCGGTTTTTGTTGGTGATATTCAGCACGTTTATACAAAAATTGCTCAAACCAAGCCAGCTCTTGGTCTAAAGCCAGCGAATTTTGGAGCAGTTTGGGCGAAATAGACAGCATAAAATAAGGAGCAAATAATTTAAGGGCTGAATTGGCATATAGTTGATGAGAAAATGGGCGCACCAATTTTTTTAAACAAATCTATGACCAGCCGAGCAAATATAAATAAAAGTTGGGAATTTGAAATTAAATATCTGATAATGAATAGGTTATAGTTCAAAAAAGTAAAGCATTTGATTTGAAAAGAAATATTTAATCATTACACCTTTTGAAAAAAATGTTCAGAAAGGGAATTTTAAATCAAAAAAGTCTAAAAAAGTGTCAATAAATTTACAAAAGATACGTTTTATTTTTAACTTTATACAAGCGAGTTTTTAATTTCTAATCATTCAAAACAAATCTCTTTATGAAAATCATTAAATACTTGATTATCAGCACTTTACTGACTTTTCAATGGGCTTTGGCTCAAAATACTTTGCAAGGCAAATGGATTTATGAGATGGGCAAAATGAAACAAGTAATGCTCATCAAAGAAAGCGAATTTGTCATCACAACTACCGGCACCGAATTCCGCGATACTACTGAAACCATCAAAATCGCCAAGTTTTTGCCGATGGTGCAAGATACCGGTAAATTTATCATCGAAACAAAAAATGTGTATCTTGACCCACCCCAGAACGAATATTACATCTACACCTACTTTGGCGCAAACAAAAATCAATTCAAAGTTTTTCGGGGAGTCAATCCATTTGCCAGCCTTGAGGAAGCCTCCGAAGCCGCCAAGCAATCAAGCAAAATTCGCGGATATGAAATCTACTTTAGCGAACCTTATTATCAGGAGTATAGCAAACGCCCCCCAATGCCCAACCCCAGCAAAGCTACCTTGATGAGCTTGTTTAATACCGCAATTGACCAAATAAAAGCCGCCCAAAAAGCCGGAAAAAGTTATGATGTTACTGATATTATGAATACATTGATTGAAAAACAAGGCTACCACGCCGCCCGAAGCCAAGATGTATTAAATGTTGCACTTTTTGCTTTGGTGGAAAAAGATGCCGAAGTAAAGGCGAAACTTGAAGAATTTATGAAGTATGCGCGATAGCAATCTAATATATCTAAAAAAGAGTAACTCATTGATTATCAATGGGTTATTCTTTTTTATTGGTTCTTCACCACTTTTCAAGAGTGAAAATCTTTTTTCTGAAATTTATCAATTTCAGTGATTCTGAGCGAAGCGAAGAATCTGAAACTTTTGATAATCAACGCTTTAGATTCTTCACTTCGTTCAGAATCACTGAAAAGCGAGAGGCTTTTCAGAATTCAATGGAATTCCCAAAGGCAATTCCTGAAAAGTGGTGAAGATCCTTTTTATTGTTTTGATTATCTTTGAATTTTGACAAATAAGTATGTAACCCAGCCTTTAGGTTGTGCCTTCCCCAGCCTGAAGGCTGGGTTACAATACCAATCCTTGATTATCAAATCTGCTTAAGCTTTTGGTGGCGTTTGATATCAATATTTTGCCCCAGCCAATAACCAATCCAAAGCCAAAGCCTCACGGCTAAAATATTGAATATTGATTTGATTGTGCATTATGTTGCGATTGGCAAGTGCCTCATCAACATTTTGTTCGGTAGATAATTGACTAATCAAAGAACGACTAGGCACAATGGCAAATTTTTGGACAGACTTAAATGAGCCAATGATTTCATTCAACTTTTGGGCGCACCATACTTGGGTTTCGGGAACGATTACAAAATCTGAGTCTTGGCTACTGGATAAAAACAAAGTAGGCAGGTGAGCTTTTGCCAAATACAACAAAGCCAAATAATCTTGGCGATATTGCTCGTCGGTGGTAGTCAGATTGTCTTTCATTCGGTGAATTAGCAGGCGTTCTTTTTCCCAAAGGATTATTTCCCCTGAAGTACTGTTATGTAATACCATAAGATTTTAAAAAATGGATGTAGAAAATCTATCGATTTATTAAGGTTAGTTTTGTGAGAAATATATGGATCTTCACCACTTTTCAGGAGCGAAAATCTTTTTTCTGAAATTTATCAATTTCAGTGATTCTGAGCGAAGCGAAGAATCTGAAACTCTTGATAATCAACGCTTTAGATTCTTCACTTCGTTTCAATTATTTAAAACTTTTAGCTCTCCGCTTTAGCAATTTTCTTACAAAGAAATAAATTGCTACTTTTAAAAATATCAATACTTCGGATATTTTTTATAAGTACTTCATTATCAGCTAGTTATGTTATTTAATACTACTATACAATTCTATTTTCGCGCAAAGATGCTAAGACGCAAAGTACTAATAATCAATGACTTAGTTTCTTTAGCTTCCTAGTGGTTAAAAAAATGTACAGTAGTATTATGTTATTTTAAATATTTTATGTAAGTAGCTGATTATCAGATACTTAGTAAATAACTCGGAACTAGAAACTGTCCGAACTATTGAAACATAAGAATCTTCGGCACTTTTTAAAAAAATTGCAACACAGGCTGTTAGCCTGCGCGCGTAAATGATTTTAGGCTAAGAATAAATCGGAAATTTTCTGAAAATAGGTAAATATTCAGATATAATTAATTGAAAATCAGACATTTATATAATTTTCAATTTCAAAGGAGCAAAGAACTCTAGTTTTTAAGCAAAATTAAATCTGAACTGAATTTATTTTCACGCCCCCCTATTTTATTTTATCAATTTATTGACAAAATCTTTGATGAGTTTGACTCCTTTGAGTCCTTTTTGTTCGTAGCAACGAAAAATATCGCCACTTTGATTGCCAAGGGCTTTTTTGATGGCTTCGCTGCGGCGGGCTTTGTCAATCAGCATATTTTCCAGCTCGGCGGCTTGGTAGGTTTCTTGCAAATATTTTTTGATAGAAGGCGACAAACATTCACAAATGGTGTTTTTTTGCAATTCCTCTTTGACAGCCAAATTCAAAAGTAACTTACCCACAATTGGCACCAAGTCATTGGCGTGGGCAGTAATCATATCTTTGGCATCTTGGCAGGCTACGGTGTTTACTTTCTCAACCATCAGAGCCTTTTGGTCTTGGCAGGCTAAAAAAACAATGGATAATGTGCTGATAATCAATAATTTATACATCAAAATAAAGTTTAAATGGTTTAAAAGCGAAAATTACACATTTTATTGATAAAAATGATTTTCTAACAAAATTATCCCCAAATCTTATTCGGCACACTATTTTTAAATCTTTGAAAATCAGGCTATTCGGTTGGCAAAAAACAAAATTTAACTATTCAATAACAAATAAAAAGCCGAGCAACCAGTCTTCAATTTTCAGAAAAAATCACCAGCAAAATCCCGAAAAATTTTTCTGCCTAAGTATCAATCACTTAGCTCTGAAGGGTAAAAAAAAGCCGATAAAAGTGCCAGCATTGCCGGATTTTTGCTTATTTTTAAACCATCAAAAGCATAAATCAAATATTCAAAATGGCGGTTTTGACTTATTATTCAGTCAAAAGACTGTACCATAGTTTGGTACAAGTTTTTCGGGATTTTTGGCACGAAAACTCCCCCACAATTGCTCCCGCGATTCCCGAACCCGAGCCTTTCGGATTGGAAGAAACCCCGCGTAGCCAAAGGGCTAAACTACGTGTATCGTTGCAAGACTTAAAGATTATCTCTAGTGCTTTGTTGCACCTCAAAAAGACCTTGCTCAAAAAAGCCGAAACCACCCGCGCCGACGAGGTAGCCCAACTCGACCAACGCATCTATGAATTGATTCAAGAACTTGAACAGGAGCAAATGCTCAAAGACCGCATCGAAAAAATAAGAGCTTAAATTCAAAAAAAGGTTATTGCCAAAAGCGATAACCTTTTTTTATAGTGTGGCATTATTTTACAAATCATCTAATCGCAATTCGTTTATCTTTTCGGTCAAAAGCTGTTTTTCGTGAGGCGATTGGGTAAGTTGCCAAGCCTCTTGCCAGTGAAATCGCGCCAAATCGGGTTGATTCAATTGCGCATACAGCTCTCCCAAAGTAGCCGGTAAGAGATAAAACTTTTTGAGACTAGCCAAATCCGTGATTTGAGCAATGGCATCTAAACCGGCTTGCGCGCCCTTGAGTTCGGCTAGGGCAATGGCACGATTGAGCGCGACCACTGGGCTGGCTTGAATTTGATACAGCAAATCGTAGAGAATAATGATGCGCTCCCAATGAGTTTGGGCGTAGGTTGGGGCTAGGCAATGCTCATAGGCTATACCGGCTTCGATATGGTAGGGGCTAATGTGCTGACTTTGGGCGGCTTGGTCCAAATACTGCAAGCCAATCGCTATCAATTCCCGATTCCACAAAGCTCGATTTTGAAATTGGAGCAACAAAATACTGCCCGATTCGCTGGTGCGCGCAGGTATGCGAGCCGTATGAAAACACATCAGCGCAAGCAAAGCACACACCTCGCCGGTACAAGTACGTGGATTGTCGGCGAGCATTTTGCCCAAACGCAAAGACTCTTCCAGCAAATCTTGGCGAATAAGTGTATCGTGGTGCGTGGTATTGTAACCTTCATTGAACAAAAGATAAATAGCTTCTAAAACATTGCCCAAACGAGAGCTAATTTGCTGATTATCAGGAATTTCAAATTTTATTTTTTGTTCACGAAAAACCTGTTTGGCGCGATAAAGGCGTTTGCTGATAGTTTCTTCATTGCTGACAAAAGCACGAGCAATTTCGGCAATATTAAAGCCACACAAGGTCTTGAGAATCAAGGCTATTTGGGCTTCGGCGGGCAGGCTGGGGTGGCAACAAGCAAACATCATCCGCAATTGGTCATCGGGTAGTTCGGTTTCTTGCCACAGTTGATTGAGCGTGGGGAGCAAAGAATACTCGGATTGCAATAGATGATGGACTTCATCGGCAAATTTGTTTTTGAGTTTTTCGCGGCGAATCACATCAAGAGCTTGGTTTTTGGCTACCTGCAAAATCCAAGCACTGGGATTTTGGGGAACTCCTTTAAATTTCCAATGTTCTAAGGCTTTGAGCAAGGTATCTTGCACTACATCTTCGGCAAGTTCGAGATTATGCGTACCAAATATGCGAGTCAAAAGCGCAATGATTCTGCCGGATTCTCGCCGAAAAAGATGCTCAATGGTTTGTTCGATATACGAGTTTTCTTGAGTCAATGCTTGATAATTCGAATGTATAGGGAATAAATATTTGCATATAATCAATTGATTATCAGCATATTAATTATTTTTTTACTTTATTTGAAGGGGTTCATTTCAAATTTACGCGTTTTTTTTTGCCTCACCCTGCCCAGAGCCTCCCCCCA
The DNA here is from genome assembly GCA_025455045.1 of Microscillaceae bacterium. Lineage (GTDB taxonomy): Bacteria > Bacteroidota > Bacteroidia > Cytophagales > Microscillaceae > JALONJ01. Next base: position 38,236 of record JALONJ010000027.1, read on the forward strand.
GCCTCCTCCGAAAGAGGGGGAGTAAATACAGGAGAGGGTTATAGGTAGTAAATTTGAAATGCACCCATTTGACAGCTATTTTTTGACCGTAAATTTACCGGTGTAAAGCAAGTCATTTTCATCGGATAGTCGCCAATAATAAAGTCCGGCTTGCCAATCTTTGACTTCAAGCCGCAACTCGGTCTGCCCTTTGGGGAGGGTCTGAAGGCTCATTCGGCGGCGTTGATTATCCAAAATCTCGACCTCAAAAGTACGATTACTCAAGCCTTGCCAAGCAAGTTTGAGGGCTTGGGTAAAATTTTCATTGTTTTGCGGGCTGACAAGTTGCAGCTCCTCACTACCTCGCGCACGTGCCGCGAGGTCGCTTTCCAAACTTGGATTTTCGGCAAAAGCCAATGATTGATTGGTTTCTGGAGTTTGCTTATTTTTATCGTCCGATTTGGGGATTTCAGTCTTGACGTTTTTTTCTTCAATAACCTGATTATCAGAGGTTTGCGAATTGGATTTAATTTCTTTTTCTAATTTTTGGGGCGGATTATTTTCTACCAAAGCTACGGGAGTTTTGAGATTATTCCACCAAATTATAAGTAAAAAAAGCGAAATTACTGCCGCAGCCCCCAAAGCATAAGACATTGATAATGAGCGATTTGGCAGTTTTTTTTGAATGGGTTGTGGCGGATTTTTTTCCAACAAAGGCTTGATATTTTGATACACTCTTTGGGCATCAAAACCTTGGATTAACTCCGGCTCATTTTTTTTGATTTGCAAGGCTATTTTTTCCAATTCTAAGCCTTCTATGACCTCCGAGCAAAGACAAGCATCTTCGCCACAATTATTCAATTTATTTTCAATCTCTGTAATCAAAGATGGGTTTACAAGTTGGGCTACATAATCGTGCAGTTCGGCTTGAGTGGGACAATGAGCGTGAAATTTATTTTTTAAAGATTTATTTGAAGAATTCATCAATTGATAAAAATTAAAAATGAAACATTACTAATCGCCTAAGCTATTGATTATCAAAGACTTATAAGCAAACTAGCTCTCTCGAGAAGCTGAAGATTACTTTGTTTATCAATGAGTTAAGCATTTGGTAATATTTTGTCAATAAAAAATGATTTTAAAAGGTGAATAATAATAAAATGCGATTGATAGACAAAAATGACAAATTTATAGAGAATCTGTTTGAATTAGCTCCATAATTCTGACCCCGGTGCGGCTTTTGATTTGGCGATAATTGACCAGCGTAAGGTTTTCATTGAATTTTTGGCGGTATTCGGGGGCTATCATCTCCACAATAATTTTTTGCTCATAATGCCCTTCCAATTCAAGAGCTTTTTTCCAGATAAATACCTGCCTATCGAGCAAATGGCGAAATATAACCGCCATATCTTCGTCCACCAAAAATTGATATGAGTTGTCATAAGTAATTTGGGCGGCAAACGCCCTTTGGGTATTGCTTACGCGCGGGTGAAATCGGCGGCGGTACATCAAAGCCTCGTTGCGGGCAATGACAAAGAGCAGGGCGCGAGCTACGGTTTCATCGTGGCGAGCGTGGGGGTATTTCTCAATAAATTTTTGCCAACTGTCTTGTACAATGTCCTCGGCATCTTTGCTCCTTTCGGGTTCTTGAATCAAATCTTTGATAATCTTTTTGACAAAATAGCCCAGCAACTCCGAGAGTTCGAGTATAAATTTTTCCGACATAATGTATTAATAATTTGGTGATTCCAATGAGTAACCAAGAGTAAATATATATAATTAATTGATTATCAATAAGTTATAATATTTATTTTTTCAAAAAAATAATTTTCTATTAAAAATGCACGCCGGAAATTTTTCACAAAAAACAAACAAAACTAAAATTACGCTAAATTTTGGAATAAGTCAAGTTTTTGTTATCAATAGTTCGGACAGTTTCTGGTTTCTAGTTCCGAGTTATTTACTAAGTATTTGATAATCAGCTAGTTACATAAAATACTTGAAGTAGCATAAATGGTTGATTATCAATTACTTACAAAAACTGTCCGTAGCATTAGTTATAAAAAGTAATTTTCAGTAAAAATTAATTGCCTGATAATCAGCAAGTTATGTATTTTTTATAATTCTTTTGTCATTTCTATCAGTTCAACTCATTCTTAATATTCATAAAGACTCCTAAAATCAGCAAAGTTAGTTTTTAAAGAAAAATATATAAGTCATTGATTATTAAGATATTATGAAGTTTTGCATAAAATTTAAAATATTTACCTGCTAGGGGAATTACCCAAGTGCCGGTTACAAAGTCGTCGATGTGGCGTTACCGGCTCTCCCCTTTTTACAACCATCTGATTATCAAATAGTTGTGAATATTTTGAAAAATATTTAAAAAAACTTCGTAACGTTTCAAACAGCGCAATACTATGAATTTGAATTTAAAATTAATCATTTTACAAACCATTCAAATTGCATAAGTATATGAAAAATTTAGTAAAATTCTACCTTTTATTCAGCTTAGTTTTGGGATTTATGGCTTGTGATAAAAACAAAGACCCACAACCAGAACCTACTTATTCTATCACTGGCGAGCTAATCAATGCCAACAATCGGCTAGTTCGCAATGCCACCATTGAATTGCTAGACCTCAACACTGGCACAGCCACCGCAAGTGGTAGAACCGACTCCGAAGGCAAATACACGCTGGCGGGAGTCAAAGGTGGCTCTTACTCCTTGCGCTTCAAAGCTGAGGGCTACGAAGAAAAAACGCGCCCCCTCAGCCTCAACGCCAACCTAAGCAGTCAAAAAGACACCATACAAGGGCGCGCCAACATCTCTGGGCGCATCATCAACTCGCAAACTGGCTTAGGCTTGGCAAATGCCAGCATTAGTTTTTCGTTTGGCAGTGATACAACCGCAACTTTGGCAGAGATGGTGGCTACTACCAATTCATCGGGCAGTTTTAGCCTGAGCAATGCTCCTTCGGGTACATTTGTACAAGTAATCCGCGCGATTGGCTTTATTCCTAGAGTTACCCCTCAAATAAATATCACCAACGCCAGCAATAGTTTGGGCAATACTGTGCTAGTAGAGGCTTTGGCGGTAGGACAAATGCGCGTTGTATTGACTTGGGGCTTGAATCCGGGCGACTTGGATTCGCACTTCACCGGTCCGAATGCGAGTGGTAACAGTAGATTTCATATGTATTTTGGTAATAGAATCCCTAATGCAGAGGTCAATTTAGATGTAGATGATACAAATGGATTTGGACCCGAAACTACGACTATCAAACGCTTTTATACGGGTACTTATCGCTACTCGGTGCATAATTATGATAACCAAGGCAATAGAGGCGGGCTTGAGATTTTTAACTCCCCAGCCAAAGTAGAACTCTACGACCACACCGGCTTGCGCCAAACCTTTGTAGCCCCGCCTTTTAGTGGCACAAGTGGCAACACTTGGCGAGTATTTGAACTCACTGCCACGAGTGCCGGCGTGCAGATAGTACCAGTCAATAGCTACTTCAATGCGGCTAGTTTTGGCGATACCACCGTATTCTTAACCACTCCCAACGCCAAAAATGTACCTGCCGAACTCAGCCGAGATATGGACAAATAAGCACTTAGGTTTGAATGGAAAAAGGGAAAATTGAAGTTTAGTAAATTTTCTCTTTTTTATTTATCTGATAATCAATGAGTTATGAAATATTTTAAAATTTTTTAAAAGTTTTTGTCATTTACGTTTCAGCCGAGCATTTTAAGTATTATGCTTTTTGGTGGGGAAGAAGAATATGAGGGAGAAAAAAATTATTAGGTTGATAATGAGGGGGTTAGATAATTTTTTTGGAGGGGTTGTCATTTTTAGGAAGTAAAATAATTTTAGGATTTATGAGAAGAACATACCGGTAAGTTTTTCAAGTTTTTGGTTCAACAATTTAAAATTCAAATTTAATGTTATGAAAAAGTTTATTAAAAACACTGTATTAGTATTTATCTTATCATTTAGCTTTTGTGAGTTGGCAATGCCTCAAAGCTCTAGCGAAGCCCAGCCGTATAGTGGTTTATTTTTGTATATGGGTTCTCACGCCGTTCGGACTGAGAGTTCCTTTCTAGAATTATCCTACATTGACGAATCACCTGCTCCTGATAGATTAACAACCACCAAAAATATAGAGGCTGGCAGTCGGGGTTTTGGTTTCAATCTTGGACTTGAGTTTGGAAATTATAAAGGGGCACACGTAGAGTTGAGTCTTGGCGGAGCTTATGGCAAAGCTAAACGGGCTTTGTTTGAGTTGGGAGTCGGACGTAATTTTAGTATGGGCGAAAAATTTGTAGTTCGCCCAGTAGTTACTTTATCTATGGGCGCAGCTAGGTTTCCTATTGGTTCAATGCGAAATAATACTGGCTATATCGAAGTCAATGGTACTGAGTTTTATGCTGAAACTATTAGCGTTAGCCTTCGAGAATATCAGTTTGGTTTGAGACCACGAGTAGATTTTCTGTATCGTGTTACTGATCGGATTACTGCCCGCGCCAATGTAGGCTATTACCTCAAAGTTTTTGATAATGCACCTTATTTGCACTTTTCAGGTGTGAATGAAAATGCTGGTGAAGATGACGATGTAGTAACTGCCCGCGAAAAGATAAGTGAAAGCAATGTCAATTTGATAATTAATGATGCTGAAAATCAAAGAGACTTACCAGTCAAATTTGGTGGGCTTTCTTTTAATCTTGGCGTAGGGTATTCATTTGGTAGAAAAAGATAATTTTTACACAATAGTTATTCTCTCTTTTATAAAATCATAAATCATTGATAATCAATTGATTATTTCGAAAAATATTAATCGAGAGAATAACTTTACTATTAGAAAATTTTTAGCAAAAGATACTTCTTAATCTCGGGAAAGTCAGTAAAACGCATTTAATTATGATCCATAAATATCTATTATCTAAATTATTCAAGATAACCTTAGCCCTAAGTTTTATTATATTTTTGGAATATAGCTTTTCTGTTTTAAAGGCACAAGAAGCAAATAATCTTGAATTTGCCGAAATCTACATCTATCGGTTCAAAGCAAAATCAGAAGATGTCTTTACCCTTTTTTTTAATCGTAAAGAGGTTTTAAAAATGGCAAGTGGTGGCAGATTATTGTATCGACTTCGTTCTGAAGGGTCAATTACAGTAACTGCCATTGCTGGCACGTCTTATCAGGAGCCGTCCAGCCGAGACAAAAACTACCGTAGCTTTACGGTTGAGAAAGGTAAATCGTATTATTTGGAAATTTCGGGCAGCAAAACTGCCGAAATTACGTACGTTTTGAGCCAGATTAGTGGTAAGCGTAATTTTGAAGACGATAAAAAATTTGTGGGTGATGTAATCAAACAAGAAGAGAATATCAATGACCCTATACCTAGTTTGAGCATTGAAAAAAATATCGTCAAATTCAAAGAAATGGTAAATAAAGCCAAAGTGGAGATTGCCCAAAAAGAAAAAGAAATCAAGAAAAAAATCAATGATTATTTCGAGGATTTGAAAAAACGTGCCAAACTAGCCCGTGAAGTATCGCCCAATGTAAATGTAAATGTCGAGGAAGATGGTATGTATGGGGGAAGAATGCGTTATAATTTGCGCGCTACTTACAGCTACGAAGTAGATGAAGGTGGGGTAAAAGCCGAATTAGCCCATTATCCTTCGGGCAAATATCAACTACCCACTTCGCCAGCTGCTTTGGCTACCACGCAAGCGATGAAGGAAACGATTGAATATTATTTGGCAGAGTATTTTGAACCAGGTGGCATAGTCAATGTACGCGTAACTGGTTCGGCAGATGCCATACCTATCCGTAATCCTTATTTTTATTTAGGGGAATATAATGAAATTGCCGATCAAGATTATTATCTAGCCAGTAGTTATGAAACTATCAGCAAAGGAGTGCAAATAGATAGTGCTAAAGTAGGAAAAAAAGATGGTGCTGCTGAAGCCAAAAGTAGCGCACCCGCATTTATTGAAAACTCTCCCAAAAAAGCAATCAGCCTCAAAAAAGGGGATAAAATTACTCAAAACGAGCAATTGGCTTTCTTACGAACAATGGGCATTCGTTACTTCGTCGAGAATGACATTGCACCCTTGCAAAGAACCAAAAATCAATTTATTCATCGAGGCAAAGTAGAAGGCTCAGGGAGCAAATATCGCAAGGTAATTATCGAGTTGGCAATTCAAGATATATTTCGTAACAAATAATAAGCTAAATATTTAAAAATATGAAAAAAAATCTATCAAACCTTCTGGTCTGTTTTTTAAACCTACTCTTAATAGGTAGCCAAGCCTTATTTTCGCCAGTTTTAGCCCAAAAAATGCGCGATGAGCAAGCGGAAATAAATTATATTCGTTTACCCTATCACCGCCTACCCGAAAACGTCAAAACTTACCAACCTATTGCCGATGCTCCAACCAGCAAGTATGGAACCAATTGGTCTGACCCTTCAATGCTCAATGCCTATGTATGGCTGGATTCTTATAAACAAGTAAATGAAAAACCCGATTTGGAGATTGTTCTCAAAATTCCCGGATTATCGGCTTATGCCAGTACTGTAAAATATGATGGTAAAATAACCAACAAAGAAGGGCAAGTAATCAGAACTTATGTTGTTTATTATAAATCAATCAGTTGTAATTTTCCAGCAGTAGAAATGACTTTGAAAACCAAAACCAAAAACATTATCCAGCGCAAGTATGGAGTGGCAAGTGCTTATCGCGCTTTTGGTAGCTCGGGTGAGGATGGCTATCGTAGTCCAGAAGCATTAGAAAGTGCTTGGA
>JALONJ010000347.1 GCA_025455045.1 Microscillaceae bacterium
TCGGCTTTCGGTTCAAAAATTCAGGATAGTGTAGGGTTGCTTGGTTTCGTTGTTTCTTTTTTATCAAGAAAAAAGAAAGTTGTAAAAAAAGTGTATTTACAATCAACTCATTATCAATTAGTTACATAAAAGCTATTTTTAAATATTCTAAAAAATCAAACATTCGTTTAAAATTTCTACAGTGGGAATTGCTGCTACTATACAAAATTTAGAGCCACCAAGACACAAAGTCTCTAAGTGCCTGATTATCAACAAATTGCGTCTTAGTGTCTTAGTGGCAAATAAAAAATGTATAGTAGTATTACAAGAAATATTTAAAATAGCATAACTAGCTGATAATCAATTACTTATAAAAAATGTCCGAAGTATTGCTAAAATATAAGAAAAAAATTATGAGAAAACTTGTAGCTTCGGCTTTAGCCGAAGGATTCATTTCGGCTAAAGCCAAAACTACAAACATCATTGCTAATTAATTTTATTAATCGCTAATAATCATATATTGAGTATTTGATGCTTTCTTTAGAACATCGATAACGCGGATTGGTCGGATTTGCTCCGATAAATCCGTACTTATCTGTCTAATCCGCGTCATCGGTGTCCCATTTTTAACCACAAAATGGCATAATTTAATGGTGATTAGCCGGGTGCATTTCAAATTTACCACCCTTATATCTTTTCCTTCGGAGAGGGCAGGGTGAGGCAAAAGAAATGCGTAAATTTGAAATATACCCGTTTATATTCCTCATTACACCCTATTTTATCACCCCTTCATTTTGCGTAATCGTTCCTTGAATGGTTGAGACTGCCGAACCACCAAAGTAACCAACCGCTTTTTTCTTGGAATTGGGGTTCGTATTACGCACATTGGTACGCACATTGGCGGGTGGCGTACCAAACAAACCGCCGTTATTGACTTGCGTAACCATTTCTTGCCAAAAATAATAGGCATCTTGGGGCAAAGACAATAATTCGACTTTGACTTTATCATTTACCTTAAAAGGGTCGCCAAAATCAAACTCCAAATCGCCAATGTAATTGCCATTGATAAACTCATCGCTTTGCACTATCAATTCCGAAGGTTTGTTGTATTGAATATCATTTTTATACACTTTTACTCGAAAATAATCGCCGATTGTGGGCAATTCGGGTCCAAAATAACGCACATAAATTCCTTCTTTCAAGTAGCTACGTTGCTCTTTGAACCGATAAGTCAAGGAATCAATCGGGGGTACATTTTTGATTTCGGTTTTTGCCTCATAAGTTTCACCTTGAGCAATGATTTTCAAAGTATATTGATTGCCAATTTTGCCCTTAATGGTTTGAATTTTATAAATTCCGGGCTGAGTTTCGGTCAAATTTTCGGTATTTCCCTCATTATCAGTCAGTTGCAAACTAGCTCCAGCTACCTCAACCGCCGGAGTATTGGCAAAGTAAGGCTTGGTTTGAGTCAGTTTGACGGTATAGCTTTGGTTTTGATTGGTAATCCAGCCATCTACCACCAGCAAAGTTTCGCCGGTATCGAGTTGAACATCAATTACATCTTGACAACTCCACAAAATGGAAATTAAAGTAAAATAAACCGCAGTTGAAATCAAAGATTGGATATATTTTAATAAGTTCATTTTCATTGATAATTTGAAGCCCCCTAGCCCCCGAAGGGGGAATACTTTATTCTATAGGGCAAATGTTATTTTATAATTAATTGATTTTCAATATTTTAAAGATTTATTCCCTCAAGCCCCATCCGGGGGTTGCAGGCTTTTAAAACTTCGCATTGAAAGTAACCGAAGGCAAAATAGAACCAAACACCGAGAAGCGCACAGCCTGAGTTTGTTGCAAATTGTCGGGGTTTTGGCGGAAAAAGACCGTAAACGGATTTCTACGCGCATACACATTGTAAATCGAGAATACCCAATTGGTTTCGATGCGGCGATTGGGGCGTTTTTTGCCATTCAAAGTAGCCGAAAAATCGAGGCGATGATAAGCCGGAACGCGATAATTATTGCGAGCATTATCGGTATTGTGGGGTACAATGATACCATCATACTCATAAGCGGCATTGGGGAAAGTGGTGGCTACGCCGGTCGCATAAGCAAAATTTGCCGATAAACTCCAGCGAGGGGTAGGGTCATAAATAGCCACCACATTCAAGATATGGGTGCGGTCGTATTTGGCATTGTACCATTGATTGTTGTTGGTTCCGTCAATTTTGCGCTCCGATTTTGACAGCGTATAGCTCACCCAGCCATTCAATTTGCCGGTATTTTTCTTGATGTATAATTCCAATCCGTAAGAGCGACCTATGCCATACAATAATTCACCTTCCAATTTAGGATTTAACAAAAGGTTTGCGCCGTTTACATAGTCAATTTGATTGCTCATCGTTTTGTAATAGGCTTCTATGGAGGCTTCAAAAGTGTTGTTTTTAAAATTTTGAAAATAACCTAACGCAACTTGGTCAGCAATTTCGGGTTTGATGTTTTGGGTACTGGGTGTCCATACATCGGTTGGTGAGGCGGCAGTTGTATTCGAAATCAGGTGTAAATACTGCGCCATTCGGTTATAACTCGCTTTTAATGAGGCAGTTGGCGATACTTCGTAGCGAACCGACAAGCGAGGCTCAGGATTGAAATATTGGGCTACAGTTTCGCCTTTGGCGTAGGTACGGGGATTGACGGCAGTTTTGCGTTTTTCCAATTCACCTTCATAATCATAATAAGTGCCTTCACCCAAAAGTTGATACATTGACAAACGCAGACCATATTGCAAAGACAAGCGACTGCTTATTTTCCACTCGTGGTCAAGATAGGCGGCATATTCTACGGCATTTTGCTCTTGCAAATCAATGACATTAAAAATAGACTCGGGACTGGTAGGGCGCGATTTGCCGGGTTGCATTTGATACCACAAAGCACTTGCCCCAAAATTGAGGGTGTTATGGGGGGTCAAATACCAATTCAAATCGCCTTTGAGATTATAATTGATAATTTTTGAATCCCAATCAAAGGCTTGGGTTCCGCTTGGAATCCCCAAAGAATAATTGTAATTGCTATAAATGGCGGTGAAATTGGCAAATAATTTTTGGCTAAATAAGTGATTCCAACGCAAGGTTGCGGTAGCATTGCCCCAATCCGATTGAAAATCATCATCAAATTTGAAAACATCGCGCCCAAAATAACCCGAAATAAACACGCGGTCTTTTTGGCTGAATTTATAATTTGCTTTGGCACTCAAATCATAAAAATAAGCGGTATTATTTCTAAGGCTGGGGTCAGATGATAATTTTAAAAACAAATCGGCATACGAGCGGCGCGCCGCAATGACGAATGAACCTTGGTCTTTCACAATCGGGGCTTCCAAAGTCAAACGGCTCGAGACTGTACCAATACCCGCCGAACCGCTAAAACGTTGATTATTACCTTCTTTCATTCGAATATCTAATACTGAAGATAATCGCCCGCCGTATTGCGCCGGGATTCCGCCTTTGACCAATTTGACATCTTTGACTGCATCAGGATTAAAAACCGAAAACAAACCGAACAAGTGCGCCGAGTTATACACGGGGGCTTCATCCATCAAAATCAGGTTTTGGTCAATGCTTCCGCCTCGCACATTGAAGCCGGTTGCGCCTTCGCCTACAGTACTTACGCCCGGAGTCATTTGTAGGGCGCGGATAAGGTCGGCTTCGCCCAGCAGGGCTGGAGTTTTGCGGATTTGCCCAATGTCTAAGCGACTTACGCCCATTTCCAAACTTTTGACATTGAGGTCAGCATCTTCTTTTTTTGCCTCCACAATCACTTCTTGCATCGTTTGGTTATCTTCTTTCAATTGAATATCAATGACTTGATTCGATTTTAATTCAATTTTTTGTTCTTGAGTACCGTAGCCAATGTAGCTATATTTTAAAGTATAAGCTCCGGCAGGCAAAGTCAAAGAATAAAATCCGTATTCATTAGACACATTGCCGGTTTGGAGTTCTTGAATCAAAACCGTAACGCCAATGAGGGTTTCGCCGTTTTTGGCATCTTTGATAGTTCCGTTGATGGTAAATTTGGTTTGGGCAAACCCCAAGTTTAGCCCTAGCATTGCCGTCAAGACGAACAGCAAGCCTACTCGCATAAATAAGGTTTTCATTTAATTAATTGTGAACAAGATTAAAAATTGTTATATGGTAGATGAGTTCAGAGTTATGAGTCCAGAGTTATTTTTTCATAACTAATTGATTGTCAATGATTTATAAAATTTAAAATTCCTATACCCAAAAGTTCCCCCTCCTTTGGAGGGGGCTAGGGGGAGGCTTTTAGTTCGCATTTTTCACTCTGCCCGAACCCGAAATTTGCGAGCTGATGTTGGGTGTACCTTTGTACCAAATATTACCACTTCCACTGATTTGGGCATTGAGTTGTTTGCTTACGTTTACTTCGGTATTGCCGGAGCCGGAAATCCGCGCTTCGCAATCATCGCTAATCAAGCCAAAAGCCTCAATTTTGCCCGAGCCACTCAAATTGGTATTAAAATCAAGGCTGGTTCCGCTTGCCACTATTTTGCCCGAGCCACTCAATTGGGCAAAAGCGTTGAGCGCATCAAATTCGGCGCGAATATCGCCCGAACCCGAAAGTTGCAAATCCAAATTATTGACCTGCCAACGATTCATACCTTGCACATCGCCTGAGCCGGATAAGCGAATACCCTGAATTTGGGGCATTGTAAGATAAATCTCAATAGGCGAAGCCGATTTGATACAACGGCGCATACTGATTCGCAACTCCCCGCCCGATACGTTAGTATTCAATTCGTCCAAGACATTTCGCTGGGCTTTGACAACTACACTTTGTATGTTACCTTGTGTTATATAAACCTTACCCGTAGTGGTAAAGTTTATTTTCTGAAACTCGCTCACCGTCCGATTTTCGGTTTGGGTACTGCCGTAGCCATTGACACAATCATTAAAAATAGACCCACAAGCACTCAAAAAAGCCAAACTGAAAGCTACGAAGAAGATTTTAATTAGATTTTTCATTTTTTTATATGGAATTATATGGTTTAAAAATTAGAAATTAAAAGATTCATAAGTAGTTGATTATCAAATATTTATAATGTTGTAACACAGCCTTTAGGCTGTGGGAGGCACAGCCTAAAGGCTGTGTTACATTCTTATTTGATAAATTATTCTTAGATAAATAATTGATTATCAAATATTTACAATTATTCAAATCCCCAAACTCGCAGACTGGAATATGTAGATTTTTTTAAATCCCAGCCCACGCGTTGGTAGTATATTGATTCAAAATTAGGCAAAGCATTTTAAGCTATCAATCGCATAAAGTATTGAAAATAAGGGTTTTAAAAGGCTTTTTGTAAGCAATAAAAGTTTCATTTTGGTTGATAAATCACGCTTTTATGTGAGTTGATTTTATACTCAATCAAATTAGTTTTTCTAAGAAAAATCGCTTTATTAGGCTTCGGCAAAGTTTAAAACTTTGCCGAAGCGCAAAACCAATTAATTTTGAGTATATTAAGCATTTTTTTTACTTAAAATATCCAAAAGCAATTCCAAATTGCACATTGGCTTGGCGCAAGTCTTGATTAGGATTGATGCCATATTTTTCTTCAGCAAATACCCATCTATAGCCTACGCCCACGTGCGCCTGCATCCACGAAAAGAGGTTAGCCTCGAGTTTCACTTGGGGCATCACCATCCAGCCATCAATGTGTTGGTCAAAGCGATTCAATTCCCAATTGTAGCTATTGACCCAATGCAAACCGGCATAGCCGATTTTAGTGCCTACTACCAAGTGTAGAGGTTTGTTGGGGTTGGATTTGAAGCCAAGTACACCACCGATTTGCAAAAACTTGAGGTCATCGGCATTGCTGTCATTTTTTTCCAAATCAAACGGAGCTAAAGAGACCATACTATAGCCGCCCATAAAAAAACGTTGGTTCAACAAAATTCCCAATTCTCCCCCAATAGAATAAAACGTGCCGATTTTGTTGGATTTGGTGGGCAACGAAAGTTCGTTTACTATGGCTAAATATCCCGAAACTTTGGCGCGCACATTGCCTCCCCGATGAAATACAGTGCGGTAGTTATCGGTTGGCGCAGTAGTTTGGGCATTGAGGGTTTGGGTCAGAGCCACAAATGTAATGAGGTAATAAGCGCGAAGAAAAAGACGGACTAAAAAACTATTTGATTTCATAAGATTTTTCAAGGTTATATGATTTAATTGTTTATTTGAAGCTAAGACAATCCACTTAGCTTCTACCCCTATGGGAATGGCTAAAAAAAGCTACTTTTTTTGAATTTTATTTATAAAGTGCTGATAATCAGTTTCTTATTTTTTGTTAATTTTTTGTTTTCTGTTTGGCAGGTTGGAAGTTACACCTCAGAAAATAGAAGAATTTACTCTGGATCACTGCTTACAACAGTTGCTTATGGGGCACAAGCAATGTCGTAAAGTTGCTTGTGAGGATACAAGCAATGGCGTAGTAATCAATACTCTATATATATTTTATTTTCTTCGGCCTTAGCCGAAGCTACTTTTATAATTAATGTAAGTTGCGTAGTACCATATTTTGAACCCCACCCCTGCCCCCTCTCCATTGCGGGAGGGTGATAACTCGCTGATTATGAAGCCCCTCCCTGAAAAGCTAATCTCCCTACAGAATTTTAAAGTGCTGATAATCAATCACTTAACTATCATTATTTTTAATTGGTGTAGTAATTGATAATGCTCAATAATTAAAT
>JALONJ010000694.1 GCA_025455045.1 Microscillaceae bacterium
AAAGGCAAATTCTTAAAATAAACAAGTAAAATTTGATACTGTATTTATTTGTACTTACACAAGCGTTTCCCAACTTTTTTTCTGTAGGGAGATTAGCTCCTTCGGAGAGGGCAGGGTGAGGCAAAAGAAATGCGTAAATTTGAAATGCACCCTGTGTAAGTGTGTTGCTCCACCATAGGTGGGCAAATCACAATATATTGATTATCAATGAATTATAAAATTGTACCACAGCCTGTCTAGGCTGTGGTAGGCACAGCCTAGACAGGCTGTGGTACATTCTATTTGTCAAAAGTCAAAGATTATCAATTAATTTTTATTTCTAAAACATCGCTTGCAAGCCTAGCTATAAAGCCTGTATTTTTTGTTTATTTATTGTTAAAAACAATTAAACAAATATATCAAGACACGTCCTTTTTACACTTTAAATTGATTTTTTAAAAAAAATTGTTTAATTTTTACCTACACACAGTTAAACAATTTGATATAAATAATAAAAGGAATTACCTTTGCAGCCAAAGCTTTGAAATTTTGAAATATGATTGAAAATCAGGAAAATGAGGAGTTTATCAACCCGATAGATGAAAGCAAGGTTGCCGAAAATCCGGCTACTTTGCCTTATGCACACACCGTGGGCGGCGTAGTCATCAAACCTACCGAGCAGGGGGCTATCAAAGCCAAAGCCCTGACCGCAATGCAACAGCAAACCGACAAGCAGATGCAGCAGTTGTACGAACAAATGCAGACCCTTGCCGAACAAGCCAAGTCTATCCAAAGTCGAGTAGAGGTCTCGCGCTATGTGTATGAAGCCGAAATACCCTTTGAGCCGGTGATAGGGCATACTTATTATTTGTATTTGCGCGAAAACGGTCGATATTTTCTCTCAATGATTGCCGCCTATGAATGGGGCAAGTCAATGAAATTTACCTACATAGCCAAAGTAAGCCTTTTAGCCGACCACACTTGGGAGGTTTTGGAAGAAAATGTGCAAAGTTTTTAGCTCGGCTTAGGTCATCTAAATATGAAGAATGAGAGATTAGCAATGATACAAACACTTGCTTTAACTGTCTTTTGCTCAAGTACAATTACTTGAGCATTTTTTATACAAAAATCTGATAATCAGCTATTTAACTCAATCCAAACCTTCAAAAAACCGCCAAAATCTCCGGCTCTTTGATTTGTAACCTGCCTTTGTAATCCGTAATCTTGCCTCGGACTTTTAGCGATTTACCTTGCAAGTCATTGAGTTTGTAGGGGTATTTTTGGGCAAAAATTCCAAACACAACCAGCGTCAAGTCTTGGTTGGGGTAGTCTTTACCCAAATTGATGTAATGGGGTTTGGTACCATCGGGCGACTCACGCACTCCCCCCACTTTTGCGACCACTACTACGGTTTGGTTCAAATAATCTTTGGCTACTGCTGAGTTGATTTCGGTTTGGGCAAAAATGGGCAAAGCGATTACAATAATCAGCCAAGAAACAATCATTTTTTTCATTTTCAATAGATTTGTAAATGGACTAATAACAATACTTCAGACAGTTTTTATAAGTAATTGATTATCAGTTAGTTATGCCACTTTAAATATTTGGTTCAATCGTTAATTTGGGGATTGAGGCCAAACCCTAAGGGTTTTTAAAACCCTTAGGGTTTAAATGATCTTGAAAAATTACTATGAATTTTTATGTAAAAGCTGATTATCAGATACTTAGTAAATAACTCGGAACCAGAAACTAGAAACTGTCCGAACTATTGTAATAAAGGATTCAAAATATTTAAAACGTTTATTCTAGCAATTTATTGTGTGAAATAACGCAATCCTTCGCTTATTTCCAAAGATTTGAGGGCGCATAAATTAAAAATGCTCAAGATTTCGCCAGCATTATTTTTATTCATAGATTTGTTTCGGCTGGTTGATACCACCAATTTGTTCAAATGAACAAACAAATTTTTTATTTTCAAAAACTAAAACTTAATTAAATCAATGTCAGAGTCAAAAGTAGTTTTAATTACCGGTAGCAATACTGGATTTGGTAGGCTGACTGCCGAAACGCTGGCTTTAGCCGGACACCAAGTGTTTGCCTCGATGCGCCAAATAAACGGCAAAAACGCCGCCGCCGCCCAAAGTATGCGCGATTGGGCAAGCGAAAAACAAGTAAAACTCAGCCTTGTGGAGTGCGATGTGGTGAATGAAGAATCGTGTCAAAATGCCGCCGCCGAAGTCTTGGCACAAGCCGGACGCATCGATGTATTGGTAAACAATGCGGGCTTTGGCGTGAGTGGTATTCAAGAATGTTTTACGGTTGAACAAGCTCAACAAATTTTTGATGTAAATGTATTTGGGGTGATGCGTATGAATCGGGCGGTTTTGCCGGCAATGCGAACCCAAAAATCCGGCTTGATTATCAACATATCCAGTGGCTTGGGGCGAGTCGTAATGCCTTTTGTGGGGATTTACAATGCTTCCAAATTTGCTTTAGAAGCACTTGCCGAAGGCTTAAACTATGAATTGCGGAGTTTTGGGATAGATGTAGTAGTTATTGAACCCGGGGCTTATCCAACTGATTTTAGCCATAACACCCTCAAAGCGGCAGATGAGGCTCGCTTGGGCGAGTATGGCACAATGGCTCAAATGCCCGAACAAATGTTTGCCGCAATGCAAATGATGATTAAAAACAATCCGGCAAACCCACAAGATATTGCCGATGCGGTCAAAAGCTACTTGGATATGCCCGCCGGACAACGCCCAATGCGTGTGGTGAGTTCGCCTGATGGTGGCAAAGGGATTATGATGATCAATGAAACTTGCGCCCAAGTGCAAAGTAAACTGCTGAAGTTTTTTGGAATGTAATCAATCAATGATTCTTTGAATTGGGTGTGATTTCAGTATGATGTAAAATACTATTTTTCATAACTACTTGATTATCAATGTCTTATGTTTTTAGCCTATGATGACTTTTTTAAATTATACT
>JALONJ010000348.1 GCA_025455045.1 Microscillaceae bacterium
TTGACAAATCATCAATTATTTTAAAAATAAAATTGTATTTTTTTAATATAATAAATATTTAATATGATTTTTGTAAAAGTATATAAAATACTGATAATCCTCCAAAGGCGGACACGGTCAATTAGTTAATTAAAAAAATTAAACCAATAAAAATAACACAACTACGTCATCCTGCGTGGAACTTTGTGGGCTTTTTTCGCTTTTAGATAATTATAATTTATTGATTTTCAGCCAGAGGCAGACACAGTCAATTAATTACAGAAATATTTTAAGACATAGCAATTTAACAAAGTTCCACGCAGGATGACGACTTGGGGGGATTTTAGATTGTTTTTTAAAGATTTATTGATAATCAATTAATTATATTATTTTTGTAAAAAATAAAAAAACAAGAATAGGGTGCATTTCAAATTTACGTTTTAAGACCTCACCCCTGCCCTCTCCTCTGAGAGAGGGAATCTAAGGAATAAATTTGAAATGCACCCCAAGAATAGTAAATTTACTGATTGTCTATGGCTTCACTAACCAAAGTTTATGCTTCGCAAAAGTTGAAAGGGCAAATCTATACACCGGCTACAATTGTGAATAAAATTTTGGATAATGTTGATTATCAAGGGGTTCATATTTTGGGCAAAAGTATTATTGACCCGGCTTGTGGCGATGGGCAGTTTTTGATAGAAATTGTCAAGCGTATTATCCATTATTCCAAACCGGCGAGTCTGGCTTATCATTTAAGTTTTGTGTATGGCTGGGATATTGATGAACAAGCGATTCAAAAATGTATCCAAAATTTGAACGAATTGCTTGATAATGAAGGACTTAGCATTGATTGGAATATCAAAGCCATTGATTGGAAAATTGCCGCCCAAAATGCTTTGAAAAAAATAAAATGCAGTTTATTTGCCCCCGAGCTTCACCAAGAATTTGACTTTGTGGTGGGCAATCCGCCTTATATTCGTATCCAACACTTGGCACTCGAGGAACGAAAATACATTCAAAAACATTATGAATTTTGCAAATCCGGCTCTACCGACATTTATTTGGCTTTTTTTGAATTGTGTTTGGATTTGCTCAAAGATAGCGGCATTTGTGGCTTGATTACGCCCAATACTTTTCTTTATACCGAAACCGCGCGCACAATGCGCAATCGCTTTGTCCAACAGGATAAACACTGCCAGCTCACTTTGCTTCGGCAAATCACCAATTATGGCGCAATTCAATTGTTTGAAAATGCCACTACGTATAGTGCCATTACCATTTTTGGCAAAAAAACGAATGATAGTTTTGTGTATGAACAGGCTTTGAACCAAGAAAAAATCGAAAAACGCGAGATTACTGCCGAGGAAATTGTCGACAAACCAATTTGGCAATTGTCGCTCCATAAAAATACGATTGTAAAAGGTAAAAAACTAGGTGAAATTTGCCATATTCACGTTGGACTGACTACACTCTGCGACAAAGGTTTTATTTTTGCCAATCCTACGGTAGGCAAGCAATTTTTTACGGTGTATTCCAAAATTTTGCATAAAAATATCAAAATCGAAACCGCAATTCTCAAACCGATTATCAAAGGCTCGACCCACAAACAAGGCAATTTGATTACTGAATACATCTTATTTCCGTACCAAAAAGACCTAAATAATAAATACCAGATTATAACCGAAGCCGATTTGATTGCGCAATTTCCTTATGCTTATCAATATTTAGAATCTATCAAAAACGAATTGGACAAACGCGACAACGGCGCACCCAATCCGGCGGCTTGGTATGCTTTTGGGCGCAATCAGGGTTTGGATACTAGCTTTGGCAAAAAAATAATATTTTCGCCAATGAATCGAGAACCTAATTTTATTTTGTCCGATAATGAAGGAGCTACTGTTTATTCGGGTTATTTTATCAAATTTGCCGGTGATAAACTCCTGACTGATAAGCTACTCCAACAACTCAACTCAGCACGAATGAAAGATTTTGTCGCTGTATCAAGCCGAGATTTTCGGGGAGGTTATAAAGCCTACAACAAAAAAATCATTGAAAATTTTATCATTGATGTCGAGGCTTTGGGAGATTGAACGAGCGAGTTAAATATTTGATAATCAATATATTATGATTTTACTTCGGCAAAGTAATGCCCACCAATATCCGCAATGATTTTGAGGATAATCAACAAAGCCAAAAACACAAAATTGGTATGAAAAACTGCCAGCAAAAAACCTCCGCCAATAATTACAAATTGTTGGATAAAAACCCGACCATAAGGCGCAAACAGCAGTTTACTCACTACAGCAGTTTGATAGGCTTTTTTGAAGATATAATTGCGCAAAAAACCACCCAAGTGATTGATAAACAAAACCAGCAAAGCCAACCAAAAAGCATTGTTTAATTGAGACTGTGTATTAGATGTGATGCCCGACTCGGTTTGAAAGGTGTTGCCTAAAAAAACAAATATAAAAATCCCCTGTCCCACCATAAACATTCCATAATGCACCATAAAAAACGGAATCAAAAACAGTTTGGCACAGCCCGAAGCCTGCGCCTTGCCATCTATGGACATCAACTCGCTTTTTTGGGCAAAAATCATCTTCCAGACATTGAAAAAGCCAATTATCAAACTCTCTAACCAAAATAAAAATACGACTGAAAATACGCTCCAGCCCAAAAAAAGTACGCCCGCCAAAGGCACTAGATTAGCCAAAATAATGGCAAATGCCGAAGTTTTGTCCGAATTTTGATTATTCATTGTAAGTGCTTGATTATCAATTAGTTATGTATTTTTCAACTTATTCAAAAGGGAAGCTAAACCTTAATTGTTGGAAGCCCAAATAAATCTTTGCTACCCAATAATTGAATTGTAATCAAAAATAGATGGTATTATGATGCAATGATGAAGTGGTAATGTGGTGGAATGGTAAAGCCCCCTAGCCCCCGAAGGAGGAAATAAATGAACTAATGACCGCCAAAAGAAATTCGGAAAAAGGAACAAGAAACCTGGCAAGTTATTAAGAATCATTCTAAATAATCCGTTTTTTAAAAATATAATTTTACTCATTTGTTTTATTAAAATTTTAATTTTACCTTGAAATCACAATTCAGACAAATCTTCGAACTTAAAAAAAACTATGCACTTAGAAGGCACAAAAACCCTCCAAGCTCCTGTGAGCAAGGTCTGGCAACTGTTATTAGACCCTAAAATTTTAGAAAAAATTATCCCCAGCCTCAAATCGCTTGAAAGTACCGGAACTGACCATTACAAGGCAGTTTTTGAAGTTAAAATGGGTCCGGTCAATGGCTCATTTAACGGCACAATGGAAGTGGCTGACCAAAAGCCCACCGAAAGTTTTAAGCTGATTATCAAACAAACCGGCAAAATCGGCAATGTTTCGGCGGAGGGCAGTATTCACCTCAAATCGCTCAATGGCTCGCAAACCGAAGTGATTTTTGCGGGTGATGCCAAACTTTCGGGTACACTCGCCCGCACGGGGCAACGTGTGTTGAGTGGGGTGGCAAATACGCTCACCGACCAATTCTTTTTTGCCTTAGAAAATGAAATCAATGCTTCGCAAGGCTTGGCGGTCAAAAAGCGGAGTTGGCTGGCTAATTTGCTAAGAATGATAAAAATTTTCTTGGGTTTTAAGCCCAAAGACTAAAATAGATTTGAGATGTATTGATTTTCGATTTCGGATTTAGAATTTGCGAAGTTTCAAATGTAAAACAGGCTTTAGAATTTATATAAATACTTGATTATCAATGAATTATATATTTTAATTATTCATTTTATTTTTGAGCTATTACTTAATGTAAAACAGCCTTTAGGCTGTAAAATGCGAAGCCTAAAATCTGTTTCGAAATTACTAAGTAATTGATTATCAACAAATTAGAATATTAATTTATTTATCAAAGTATCACTTTTTAATAAAATTTAAAAAATCACGCAATCGAAAATCGAGATAAATCCGAAATCGGAAATCACGCAATCCGAAATTAAAATGTATCAACAAATTTTATAAATTTAACTAAAACAAATATGGGTGTATTAATCAATGTAACCGTAAATGGTAAAGCGCATCAAAGCGAGGTTGAATCTCGTATGTTGTTGACTTATTATTTACGGGATGTTTTGCGCCTCACCGGTACGCACGTGGGCTGCGATACTACCGGTTGCGGGGCTTGTACGGTCATTATGGATGGCAAAGCCGTCAAATCTTGCTCAATTTTCGCGGCTCAAGCCGATGGTTGCACAGTTACAACCATTGAAGGCTTGGCACAAGGCGATGAATTGCATCCCTTACAAGAAGGATTCCGCGAAGAACACGGTTTGCAATGCGGATTTTGTACCCCCGGAATGATAATGACCGCCGTGGACTTATTACAAAACAATCCCAACCCCACCGAGGAGGAAATTCGCCACGGTTTGGAAGGTAATTTTTGTCGTTGCACCGGTTATCACAACATTGTAAAAGCTATTCAATATGCCGCCCAAAAAATGAATGGAAAGGAGGTTAGCCATGTCTAATATGATTGGAAAATCCGTCAAACGCGTTGAAGACAAACGATTTATCACCGGCAAAGGCAAATATACCGATGATATTACCTTATCAGGAATGTTGTATGCCTATATTTTGCGAAGCCCTTATGCCCACGCCAAAATTGTAAGCATTGATACTTCGGCGGCTTCGCAAGTCAAAGGGGTAGTGGCAATTTATACCGGCAAAGATGTAGCCCACATCGGCGTACCTTGTGGTTGGCAAGTCAATTTCAAAAATGGGGAAACTATGAAAGAGCCACCCCACCCTTTGTTGGTTGCCGACAAATCGCGCCACGCAGGCGATGGCGTGGCAGTAGTCATTGCCGAAACCCGCGAACAAGCCGCTGATGCTGCCGAATTGATTGAAGTAGAATACGAAGAAATGGAAGCCGTAGCTGATGCCGCCAAAGCCATTTTACCCGGCGCGCCCTTAGTTCACGAGTCTGCCCCCGGCAACTTAGCTTTTGATTGGGAATTGGGCGACAAAGCCAAAACCAATGTGGCTATGGCTTCGGCGCATCACATTACCAAACTAAATATCATTAATCAAAGAATGGTGGCAAATGCCATTGAGCCGCGCAGTGCCATTGGCGATTATGATACGACGAGCGAAAAATATACGCTCTATACCAGTTCGCAAAATCCGCACTTGATTCGTTTACTTTTGTGCGCTTTTGTATTAGGAATACCTGAACACAAAGTAAGAGTAGTTGCCCCCGATGTAGGCGGTGGATTTGGGAGCAAAATTTTTCATTATACCGAGGAAGCTTTGATGATTTGGTGTGCCAAACAAATCGGTCGCCCCGTAAAATGGACTGCCGAAAGAAGCGAAAGTTTCTTGACCGATGCCCACGGACGCGACCACATCACGACTGCCGAAATGGGTTTTGATAAAGAGGGCAATGTAGTAGGACTAAGAGTCAATACCTTGGCTAATTTAGGGGCTTATCTTTCTACTTTTGCCCCGGCAGTGCCTACTTATTTGCACGGAACATTGTTGCAAGGTTTGTATGTAACTCCGGCTATTCACATTGATTTGAAAGGGGTGTTTACGCATACGGTAGCCGTAGATGCCTATCGCGGGGCGGGCAGACCCGAAGCCACTTATTTATTAGAGCGACTGATGGATACTGCGGCTTTGGAAATGGGCATCGACCCCGCCGAGCTACGACTCAAAAACTTTATTCCGCCCTTTGATGGCGTAAACCAACCCGGGTATCAAACCCAAGTGGCTTTGCAATACGATAGTGGCAATTACGCGCCGGTTTTGAATCGAGCCTTGGAAATGGTTGATTATCAGAAGTTTAGACAAGAACAAGCCGAAGCCCGCAAACAAGGTAAATATTTGGGTATTGGATTTTCTACTTATATCGAGGCTTGTGGCATTGCTCCTTCGGCAGTGGTTGGGGCTTTAGGCGCACGTGCGGGCTTGTATGAAGTGGCGCAAGTACGCATCCAACCCACTGGCAAAGTGAGCGTATTTACTGGTTCGCACTCACACGGGCAAGGACACGAAACAACTTTTGCTCAAGTAGTCGCCGATAAATTGGGAATTGCGATGGATGATATAGATATTGTTCACGGTGATTCGGATACGGTAGCTTTTGGAATGGGTACTTACGGCTCGCGGAGTTTGGCGGTAGGTGGCAGTGCCATTGTCAAAAGTATTGATAAAGTATTGGAAAAAGGCGCAAAAATCGCCGCCCATAAATTGGAAGCCGCCATCGATGACCTTGAATTTGCCAATGGCAAATGGACGGTAAAAGGCACGGATAAATCTATAGGTTTTGGCGATGTAGCTTTGACCGCTTATGTTCCCCACGATTATCCGCAAGGTTTGGAACCGGGCTTAGATTTTTCAAGTTTTTATGACCCCGCTAATTTTACTTATCCGTTTGGGGCGCACGTGTGCATTGTCGAAATAGATGCCGAAACCGGTAAAGTAAAAATCAAACGCTTTATTGCGGTAGATGATGTAGGCAATGTAATCAATCCGATGATTGTAGATGGACAAATTGAAGGAGGCTTGGCGCAAGGAATTGGACAGGCTTTGCTCGAGGGGGCTATTTATGATGAGAATGGGCAATTAATTAACGGAACTTATACCGATTATACGATGCCTCGGGCTGATGATTTGCCGATGTTTGAGCTGGACCGCACGGTTACCCCTTGTCCGCATAATCCACTTGGGGTGAAGGGCGCGGGCGAAGCTGGGACAATTGGTTCTACTCCGGCGGTAGTCAATGCCGTAATGGACGCACTTTCGCCGTTTGGCATTAAGCACGTAGAAATGCCAATGACTCCTGAAAAGGTGTGGCGAGCGATTAATAGTTAAAGCTCCCTAGCCCCCGGAGGGGGATTTTGATTGTAGTACAGCCGGTTAGGCTGTGAAAACCAGTTTGACAAGTTGGGATACAATTTGCGCGCCGGATG
>JALONJ010000349.1 GCA_025455045.1 Microscillaceae bacterium
AATTGAATAGGATAAAATCCGATTTTAAAGATGTTTTAACCCAGAAAAGCAAAAAATAACTAAAAATGACCAATTTTAATTTGGAAAAACGCCCAATTGGTAAAGTCTTTAAGATTAAATTTGCTTTGTAAAATATTGATAATCAAGTATTTATATTGTGTTTTAGAGTTTTACAGAGTTTCCAAATATATAAAACACTGAAAATCAAGTATTTACAAAACAGGTTCTTGGAAGTATAATTACCACATTGCCTAATCTTAGCTAATTTTCTAAAACCGGCTTCGTAAAGTAATCAGCAAATTGCGCCCCGCCCCGCTAATCCCCGAAGCAAACACCCGATAATTTTGGTCTAAGATATTTTCCAAAGCCACTTGAAATTGAATGGATTGATTAAATTGATAGGCAGTACGCAAATTGAGCGTAGTCCAAGCCGGACTGCCATAGTCGGGCAAAGCATATTGAATATTGTCTTCTCCCACCAAATTGTAATCTTTGAGGCGTTTCCAGCCATTGTAAAGCAAGAAAAACTCGGTACGAAACTTCTTCAAATTCAAATTAAAACTGGTTTTGCCAAATACCGGCGGAATGTGGTCAAGGGGTGTATCGCCACTCGCGCGCCGGATGCGGGCATACGTATAGTTTAAAGTTGAATTGATAGAAAATTCGGGCGTAATATCTGCCGAAAGTCCCACATTCAAACCATACAAATAAGCTCGGTCGGCATTGACATTGGCTATCACTTGGCTTTGTACCCCACCATACAAAATATTGCTTTGCCCATTGAACGTAAAAGGTTGCAAACTAATGGCATTGCGATACCAAGTATAAAATCCGGTAGCTTCCAATTTGATTTTTTTGACAATTACCTTCGATACATTCAATTCAACATTATAAGTATATTCGGGTTTTAAATCAGGATTGGGTACGACCACCGTTGAATTGACCGAATTGGGGTTGGGACTGCGGGTCGAACCCTCGAAAACTTTGCCCATATCATCAACATTGGGCGCGCGAAAGCCCGATGAACCCAACAAAGCAAACCGCCAATCGCCTTTGGGTTGATAAATCAGCCCCAAATTGCCATTAAAAGCCCCTTGCTGTTGCAAAATTTCGTTGTAAGGCAAAGGGAAAAGCCCGCTTTCATTGTTGAAATTTGATTTTAAATAAATGTGGCTGTAACGCAAACCTTCGGTAATGATAAACTTTGGACTGACTTCCCAAGTATGGGTCAAATAAGCCGCCCAAGTTCGCATCACGCTGCCACCATCGGGGTAGCGGGTGTCAAGGACAGCGATTGTACCATTGTCCACATTTTCGCGGAAAGCCGAAGAATTGACTTGATTGTTGGCAAACTCAATTCCGTAACGAATTTCGTGTTCCGCAATATTTTTGTTAAAATCGGCATTGATTGTCCACAATTTTACTTTTTCGGTGCGGTGATTCAAATTCACATTGTTAAAATTACGGTCGTGGCGGCTTTCTTCAATATCCTGAAAAGCCACAATCACGCGCGCTTGGCTATAGAGTCGGGTTTCGCCCTTGAGTTCCAAATTGTAGGCGGCAAGCAAGCGTTTTTGCGGTCCATAATACCACTGCGCCGAGCGCGGATTGCCGTTGCGAAGTTCATTGAGGCGGTCGTAACGCGGAATATCACTTGAGGTCGAGTATTGAAAATTGAGGGTATGACTGATTTTATCCGATTGTTGAAACAAGATTTTTTGCAAAAAATCGTACTGCTTATAACCCGACATTTTTTGCAAATTAGGATTTTCGTTGGGGACAATCACATCGGCTCCATTGCGCCGCTCCACTGTCCAGAGCCGCTTGCCCCAATCGCCATACAAAGGATTGCGCACATTGCCTTGCCTCAAATCACCAAAATCGGAATAGGTAAAACTTGTTAAAAAAGCTAGTTTTTTTAGCCCAAAATTGAGGTCAAGATGTCCGCTTTTTTCTTGATTCACGGTAGCATAACGCATAAAAGCATGGCCTTGCAACAAAAAACCTCCTTCTCCTTCGGAGTTAGAAGAGGCTAATTGTGGTTTTTTGGTATGGAAGTGCATCACCCCGCCCAAAGCATCGCTGCCATAAATGACCGAGCCGGGACCAAATACGACTTCTACTCTATCCAAAATGGTATTGTCCATTGTGATTACATTTTGGAGATGCCCACCGCGAAAAATGGCATTATTCATTCGCACCCCGTCCACCACAATCAGCACTTTGTTTGCCTCAAAACCGCGCAAAATAGGGCTACCGCCCCCTTGTTGGCTTTTTTGGACTAATACATTGCCCGATTGCTGTAAGACATCTGCCAAATTTTGTTGATTCATAAATGCCAAGTCTTTGGCTTTGAGTACTTGCACTTGTTGGGGCACATCGGCGCGTTTTTCGTCAAATTTGCTGGCAGAAACCACTATTTCGTTCAAATCGTAGCTTTTTTCGACCAAATATACAATCGGTTTGGCTTTCAAATCTTCCAACTTGAAGCTAAGTGCTTGATAACCAATGTATTGAATAGTTAAAACCTCCTCGGCTAAAAAATTATCCAAGTCGGCTTCGCCCTGCCCATTGGTTACTACCCCGTTGCTGGGGCTAAAAATACTCACCCCCACCAGAGGCTGTAGGTTGGTTTTGTCCAATACTTTGACTTTTTGGGCAAAAACCGCAGAAAAAATTAAACTAAAATATATAAAAAGTAATGATTTTTTCATTGTAATAAATTGAAAATGAGGTGATTAAATAGTCCACAGTCCACAGTCGACTGTGGTCTGTGGTCTGTCGACAGTTTTAGTAGTTTTTTGTCATTTTGAGCATAGCGAAAAATCTTAACCCTTCTTAAGCAAAAGCTAAGATTTCTCATTATGCTTGGAATGATAAGAAATAAGACATTGAAAATCAACTATTTAGGGCAAATAGCTCGGGTGGTGGTGATTTTGTAACTAATTGATTATCAGGCAGTTGTGAAATAAAGTCGAGACTTTGAGGTTTTGGCGCGATTTGCCCCAAAACATACTGCCAAAGGCTCATAAAACTAGGTTGCTCAATGATTTTTTTAAAAATATGTTGGGCTTGGGGCGAATGATTTTTTTGTTTAAAGGCTTCTAAATCAAGTAGATAGCTAAATTTTTCGATGAGTTTGGTTTCTTGTTTATCCAAATAGCAATAGTAATAAGTGATCGATTGTTGAACCTCCACCCTTACCACGTCATACCAAGCCCCTTGGTAGCGAAACTCGCGGTCATCTTCCCATTCAAGTTGTTTTTGGGCAGTCGTATCTAGCACCAGCAAAGTCAAATTTTCGGGGGGCAGGCTTTGCAAAATTTGCCGTTTGGCTTGCCATTTCAAGTGCATTTGCCATACTCGAAACACCAGATAGCTCCCCGCTACCTGAAAAAACAGGACAAATAACAGCGATATGGCAATATTTTTTTTCAAAATCAATCCAAAACTTGCTCAAACTTAAAAAAATAAAGCCCAAAGCAAAAATTATTCGTCCAAAAATTTGAAAATTAGCTGACCTTAACTAACTTTGCCCGCTCAAAATACCAACGCGCACGTGGTGAAATTGGTAGACATACCATCTTGAGGGGGTGGCGCTCGTAAGGGCATGGGAGTTCGAGTCTCCCCGCGCGCACAACTTTATATTAAAAAAGCTCAAATTTTTCGGAATTTGAGCTTTTTTTTTGCTACCTTAGCTAAAAAACCAAATATGAAGCAAAATACACCTATTATATATCTTGATTATAACTCAACGACACCTATTGACAATAGAGTACTAGAAACTATGATATTGTATCTTAACCCTAATTTTGCAAACGCATCGAGTAGTCATAAATTTGGTTTAGAGTCAAATCAAGCAGTTTTTGAGGCTCGTAAAAAGATTGCTAATCTAATTAGTGCCGAAGATAATGAAATAGTGTTTACTTCAGGGGCAACGGAGTCCATTAATCTTGCCGTAAAGGGAATAGCTTTGGCTAATCTAGATAAAGGTAAACATATTATTACTTTGCAAACTGAACATAAAGCAGGTTTAGATGTTTGTAATTTTTTGGCTACAATTGGGTTTGAAATCGAGTTTTTACCAGTTGAATCTGATGGAATTCTTGATATTTCAAGATTAAAAAAAGCTATTAGAGAAGACACCATATTGATTTCTATAATGTATGCCAATAATGAGATTGGAGTTATTCAACCTATTGAGCAAATTGCCAAAATAGCCAAAGAAAATAATATACTTTTCTTTTCTGATGCTACTCAAGCTTTTGCCAAAATTCCTATTAATGTCAAAGAATTGGGAATTGATGCTTTAGCTTTCTCAGGGCATAAATTTTATGCTCCCAAAGGTATTGGAGGGCTTTTTATTAAGAAGGGTGTAAAATGTCAAGCTCTTTTACACGGGGGAGGTCACGAGAGGGGCTTAAGAAGTGGCACTTTAAATGTGCCTGCGATTGTTGCATTAGGTAAGGCTTGTGAGATAGCCCAAGCGGAAATGAGCCAAACTCAAACTTATGTAGAAGAATTAAGAAATTTCTTAGAACAAGAATTACTCAAGATAAACGGAACAAGGGTGAATGGCAGTCAAATACACAGATTATTTAATACTACCAATATTCAGTTTGAAAATATTGATGGAGATGCTTTAATCAAAGCCCTTGATTATATATGTGTTTCTAAAGGTTCAGCTTGCACCTCTGTATCAGTAGAACCCTCTCACGTTTTAAAAGCTATTGGACTTTCTGATGATGAAGCCTATCAATCTATTCGTTTTAGCTTGGGAAAATACAATAAAAAAGCAGAACTAGAAGAAACTATAGAAAAAATAAAATTGATAATTACTGATTTTAGGAATATGTTATTTTAATATTTATTTTAATATTTAATTTAGATTTGATAAATTTATAAACAAATATGACCTTAGCCGAAAAGATTAAGACTATTACAGAAGAAATTCAACACCAATTTTTAGCAGACGATACGCCTTGGGTTGTGGGTTATTCTGGTGGAAAAGACTCAACTGCCGTAGTACAGTTGATAATGTATGCACTTATGAAACTACCCAAAGAACAATTAAAGAAAGAAATCCATATACTTTCCAATGACACACTTGTTGAGAATCCAACAATTGTTAATTATATTGACCAGCAATTAAAATTAATAGATTTAGCCGGAAAATCAAAATTATATGTACACAAGCCCAATCATTTTCAGGTGAAAAAAGTAATTCCTAAGATAGAAGATAGATTTTGGATTAATTTAATAGGTAAAGGTTATCCATCACCTAATCGTTGGTTTCGCTGGTGCACCGATAGAATGAAAATTAATCCAACTAATGATTATATTTTACAACAAGTGAGCAAGTATGGCAAAGCTATCATTGTTTTAGGCGCACGCAAAACAGAGTCAGCCAATAGAGCCAAATCTATGGAGAAGTACAATCTAGATGATATTACTCAAAATGGCTCTAAGTTTCGTAAACATAGCCTCCCTAATGCTTGGGTGTATGCCCCGATTAATGAGCTTACCACCGAAGAAGTTTGGACATATTTGATGCAAGTACCCTCTTTCTGGGGTGGAGATAATAAGAAGCTGATTACTATGTATCGCAATGCCTCGGATGGTGCTAATGAATGCCCTTTGGTAATTGATACATCTACTTCTAGCTGTGGAAACTCGCGTTTTGGTTGCTGGGTTTGTACTGTAGTTAAAAAAGATAAGTCTATGGAAAATCTAATTGAAAGTGGCGAAGAATGGATGATACCTATGTTAGATTTTCGGAATTATCTAGCCGAAGTAAGAGATGATGAAACCAAAAGAATGAAAAAAAGCCGAGATAATAAAGATAGATTAGGACCTTTTACTTTTGAAACGAGAGCAGAATTATTACAAAAATTATTAGAAATCGAGGTAAAAACCAATTTAGAAATTATCAGCAAACAAGAACTTTCAGCTATTCATTTACAATGGAATTATGATGGCTGTTTTGAGTATAATGTTGGAGAAATTTATCTAAAAATTAAAAATAAAATGCTTATGCTTGATAATCGCCAACTTCAGGAAAAGGAAAAAGAAGAGCTTGAGCTACTTCGTGAAGTAGCAGAAGTTCATCAAGTAAATGCCGACCATATTCGTACACTTTTATTGACCGAAAAAGAATATGTAACCTTTCTCCGAAGAAGCAATGTGCTGATAGATATTCAAAGAAAGATAGAAGGGTTTGTAAAAGAAAACGAACTAAATCAACAAGTATAATTATGAAAAAAGATATTCCCAAAAGTTATTCGGATTTTAGCTTAACGCATCTACAGACTATGTTTGGTATTCAAAACCTTTATCGAGATTTTGAACTTAAAGAAAAAAAAATTACCCCAAGTAATTGGCTCATTGAAACTCTTGAGTTACAAAAAAATATCCCTAAAGGTACTGAAAAGGCTAAATCTGAACACCTAGTAGTACCAATTTTATTAGAATTATACCGAGCTAATCAAGGTAAATTCCAATATTTTTCGGGTTATACTTTTGATGTGGACACTAAACTGGCTTTGCGAGGTAGATGCGACTTTTTATTAAGCAAAACCCTTTCTGCCTCCATAGAAGCCCCAATATTTGGTATTTTTGAAGCTAAAGATGATAGTGTGGAACATTGGTACGGGCAGTGTGGGGCAGAAATGTATGCCGCTCAACTATTCAATCAACAAAAAAACAACCCAATTCAAGTCATCCACGGAGCAGTTTCC
>JALONJ010000350.1 GCA_025455045.1 Microscillaceae bacterium
CTAAGAGGTAAAAATTTAACAAAGTTCCACGCAGGATGACGAGTGGGGAGATGAGTTGGGTTATTTTCAAATATTTCATTTTTTGTACTTTTTTAATATTTTTTAAAATATTCACGTTATTTTAATCTTTGTCTTTCATCGGCAAGGGAGATTGTTTTTTCCAACAATCAACCAAATGAGTTATGGATTCATTTTGTGGGCTTTGCTGATGAGTAAAAATCTCCTCCCGACTCGGAAACTGCGCTTTGGCTTGTGCCGCTTTTTCCAAATCATTGGCACGCATATAATAATGGTAAGCCACAATATAAATCGATTTGGCGATTACCGGATTTTCGTGTTTGCAATCGGCATAGCTTGCCATACACATATCACCTACAAACGTAAAAACTTGCTTTGCCAAAGAATTATCCATTGTATAGGCTTTAAGGGCGTATTGGCGAGCTTGCGCTCGATAACCGGCTTTTCTTTGCATCTCTGCCAATTCCAAATAATCTTTGCCAGCAAGGTTTTGCGCCATCGAATAATTGAAATTGAGGCTCAATACTGTTAAAATAAACCAAATTAACTTCATCATTGCTCGATTTTTAAGGAAATATAAACATTATCTTTGGGCTTTTAAAATATTGGGAGTTTTATTTTTTCTTTTCTTGCTTATCTTTGCCCCTTGATTCCGGCTTTTGGGTAAAAAGCTAGGGAATATAAAAAAATAAATTTTCATCAAACTCATAACTAATTGATAGTCAATAATTTATGATTTTTTGATTTAGAAATCAATTATAAGAATATGCTCAATTTTTTGAATTATATTATTTGGAGTGCCAACCCCGAAATTTTTAGTTTAGGTTTTGTCCACATCCGTTGGTACGGGTTGTTGTTTGCCCTAGGCTTTTTGCTGGGTCAGTGGATTTTTACCAAAATTTTCAAATGGGAAGGCAAACCCGAAAAGGATTTGGAGATTTTGCTCGTTTATATGGTTGTTTCTACGGTAGTTGGGGCAAGATTGGGGCATTGTTTGTTTTATCAACCCGATTATTATTTGAGCAATCCTATCGAGATTCTCAAAGTATGGGAAGGGGGTTTGGCGAGCCACGGCGCGGCAATCGGGATTATTTTGGCTTTGTACCTCTATGCACGAGGGCGAGTGGGGCAAAGTTTTTTTTGGGTCGCCGACCGCATTGTGATTGTGGTGGCTTTGGGCGGAGCTTTGATTAGATTGGGCAATTTGATGAACTCAGAAATTATTGGTAAGCCCGACAACAGTGCTTTGGCTTTTGTATTTACCAATAGTATGACCGAAACGCTCCAAAGCTATAAAGACATTAAGGTAGAAAGAGTAAGCTATACGCGGGGCATCCGCAAAGATACCACCGTAAATGGTACAACTTATGTACCACTCAAAATGACCGTAGAATTTAAAAAAAGTGAGATAAAATCTGAAGATGCTCAATTGTTTTTGCGCTCAAATCTGCCGTTTTTATTGACTCCTCCCGAAGACAAAAAGAAGGATATTCCCGAAATCCAAAAGCATTTTAAATTGTTTAACCCACAAACGGCTATTTCGGTAAATCAAAGCGATAAAAATCACTTGCTCACCCTAGATATATACGGCATACCGCGCCACCCTACCCAGCTCTACGAAGCCTTGTGGTGTGTGTTGATGTTTGTCGGCTTGTTTATGCTTTACTATCAACGCAAAGGCGAAACCCCAGAGGGGCAATTGTTTGGCTGGTTTTTGATTGTATTGTTTAGTTTCCGCTTTTTTGTGGAGTATTTCAAAGAAAATCAAGTTGATTTTGAAGCGACTTTACCGCTCAATATGGGGCAAATCTTAAGTATTCCGGCGATATTGGTCGGTATAATTGCTCTGGTGATTGTAGCTCGACAAAAAAAATCATAAATTATTGATAACTCATTTGAACTTCGGCAAAGTTCAAAACTTCGCCGAAGTTAATAAAGAAAAATTATAAAATACTGATAATCAGATAGTTACAAAACAGGTAACTCGAACTTCGGCAAAGTCCAAAACTTTGCCGAAGTTAGTTAACAGGCACTAAAAAAAGCAACATTCGGTTAGCTTTTACAAATTAATAATTGCCCAATAAACCCCTTTGACCACCTCAGCCATTCGGTTAAAATCGAGCGTATCAATGGTATCGCTCGTCAAATGATAATTGGGATTGCGCAAAAACGAAGTATCAGTTATCATTACAGCTTCATAACCGGCTTTCCAAAAACTATAATGGTCAGAAAGATTGATAATTTGGAGGTTTTGCGGGGCGCAAATTGACTGCACGTCAATTTGAGCTACGGTTTGCATTGCTTCTTGCACGTTTTTGACCAAAGCCTCTTGCCCAAGTTTGCCCACCACTACTACAAAATTGCCTTGATTGGGGTATATCTCGGCAAACTCGGGGGCGGGGAATTTTTGTGAATTGGGTTCATCGGTATAATAGCCAATCATTTCCAAACAAATCATTGCCTTAACTCGGGCATCTTCGCGCAACAGCGACTGCGCATATACCGTACTGCCCATCCATTCGGTATCAAAAAATGGAGCTTCTTCCAGACAAAAAGCCACTAAATCAACTCGGTATTTCAAATCAGGCTTGAGTTCGTGCAACAAATACCCTACCTCGAGCAGTCCGGCTACGGCACTGGCATTGTCGTCGGCACCGGGTTGGTCACCGTCCACATCATAATGCGCGCCCAAAACAATTCGGGGGGCTTCGGGATTGCCAAAAGAAGCAATGATATTTTGATACATTTGGTCTTCTGCCCAAAATTTTTGAATATGGACTCGACAATCCCATTTTTTAAATTCAGTTTGAATATACTCCGCAATTTCGTTGAGCGACTGTACATTTTGAAAATTGCGTGCCGGTTCTACAAGCGTAAGTTTGGAAACGCTTTGGTACAAGCGGTCGGTTTGTACCGGAATATGATTGGTTTGCAAAGCCATTGGAAATTAAGTTTAATTTTTAAAACCTCGAGCGAACATAAAGAATTATATTCATTTTTGCAAAAACTTCCCAACTGCGAATCAATAGTTTGTAAAAAGGTTTGAGTATTAAAAATGTCAGTTTTCAATTTCTTTATCCTAACCCGATTGCCCCACCCCAGCCAGGCAAAAAAGCCTAATAAAAAATAAATTATCTACACAAAATCCCAAAAACAAAGGCTGGTAATGAGACAAATGATTATTTCATAAAAAATAAAACTTTAATTCTTGAATAACGTCTAAATCTGAAAAAATATTTGTTATTTTTGCAATGCAAACGATTTCGTAAATTATCTATGCTTTATAAAATGAAGTTTTTTTCTATTTTTTGAAATTTTATTTTGTATTTTTAATTTTTACATACTAAACTTTCTACTTCAATGCAAGAATTTGGAATTAAATCCACTATCAGCCCCCTCCAAACAATGGGTTTTGCGCCGGCTCAAGTATTTTGGAATCAAAGCCCTGCCGAACTCACTGAGTTTGCCCTCCAAAACGGCGAAGGTGTATTGGCTGATAATGGCGCAATTATGTGCGATACCGGCAAGTTTACCGGACGCTCACCCAAAGATAAATTTACGGTCAAAGATGCCAAAACCGAAAATACAGTCTGGTGGGGAGATATAAATTTTGCCATTTCGCCCGAGCATTTTGAGGCTCTCGAAGCTAAAATGCTGGCTTTTTTGCAAGACAAAACCGTGTATGTGCGCGATGCCTACGCGGGCGCGCACCCCGACTACCGCTTGCATTTGCGGGTCATCAATACGCAAGCTTGGCAAAATTTATTTTGTTACAATATGTTTTTGCGCCCTACCGAAGCCGAGTTGCAAAATTTTGTTCCAAATTTTAAAATCATTTGTATTCCTGAATTTAAAGCCAATCCTGCCGAAGACGGCACAAAATCCGAAAACTTTACCATCATTAGCTTCACCAAAAATACTATCTTGATTGGTGGCTCGGCTTATGCCGGCGAAATGAAAAAAGGAATTTTTACGGTTTTGAATTATATTTTGCCCCAAGAACGGCAAACTTTATCAATGCACTGCTCCGCAAACGTTGGCGAAGCCGGAGATACAGCTTTGTTTTTTGGTTTGTCGGGTACTGGCAAAACCACCCTCTCGGCTGATGCTACCCGCCAATTGGTCGGCGATGACGAACACGGCTGGGCTGAAGATAGCGTATTCAATTTCGAAGGCGGTTGCTATGCCAAAGTTGTAGATTTGAGTGCCGAAAAAGAACCCGAAATTTATAATGCCATCAAGTTTGGGGCTATTTTAGAAAATACACGCTTTTATGCCGGTACGCGCACGCCCGACTACCACAACATTAGCGTAACCGAAAACACTCGTACCTCCTACCCTATTCACTTCATTCCCAATGCTTTAGAAGAATCGGTAGCCGGTATTCCCAAAAATATTTTCTTTTTGACTGCCGATGCTTTTGGTGTGATACCACCCATTTCAAAACTAACTAGCGGGCAAGCAATGTATCACTTTATATCGGGCTATACTGCCAAAGTTGCGGGTACCGAAGTGGGAGTCAAAGAACCCCAAGCTACTTTCTCGGCGTGTTTTGGTGCAGCTTTTCTGCCCTTACACCCTACCAAATACGCAGAATTGTTGGGTGAAAAAATGAAAAAACACCAAGTAAATGTCTGGCTAATCAACACCGGCTGGACCGGCGGCGGCTATGGCGTAGGCTCAAGAATGAAATTAGCCTATACTCGGGCAATAATTCGCGCGGCTCTGGCGGGTGCTTTGGACAATGTGAAGTTTGAAAAACACCCAATTTTTGGGGTGGCGATGCCAATGGAGTGTCCAGAAGTACCCAACGAAGTACTCAACCCCCGCCATACTTGGGCTGATAAAGATGCCTATGATGCGCAAGCCAACCATTTGGCGGAGTTATTTGTCAAAAATTTCCAGAAATATGCCGATTTTGCCAATCCAGAAATTTTGGCGGGTGCCCCCTTGGTAGCAGTTGGTGTGTAAAATGACCATCTTTTGTATATTGAAATGGAATTGCCCCAAGCAATTCCATTTTTTTTGAAATTGCTCAAACTCGGAAATAGTCAAAGAATTAGGCTAGGAAATATTTAGGTTAAGAAGTATAATGCAAAAGACTACTAGGGTTTAAATTTTTCAAACTTTGACCAAGCTAATACTCAAAATTTTGAATTATTTAGCCCTTTCAATCTAATATTTTAAGCAAATGATTAAGCAACTCGAAATCCGCGAGCAATTCAATTTTGACAAAAGGCTTTATTTTGCCTTGATTTGTGCCTTGTATTGGGCGGTCATTGTGTTTTTTCAATTATTTGTGATTCACGACCAGTTGTATTACGAAGCCTACAGCGAGCAACTTGCGGTAGATAGAATTGAGACTATCCTTAAGTTTCAAAAAGAATGGGCTTGGCTCAGTTATGTCTTATTGCCTTTGTTTCTGATTACTCGAATGAGCTTGGTGAGCTTGAGTATATTGGCAGGCGCGATATTGTCCGAAATCAAAATCAGTTTTCGCAAGGTTTTTCAAGTGGTTTTGATTGCCGAAATTGTGTATCTCATTCCGGCATTTATCCAACTGGTCTATTTTATGGGCATAGCCCAAGATTATACTTTGCAAGATTTGCAAAACTTCGATTATTATTCGGCTCTGGCACTCATTGGTCGCAAGGCTGTAGAGCCGTGGCTGATGTATGCCTTGGCTTGTTTCAATTTGTTTGAACTCTTGTATTGGCTAGTGTTGGCATTGGGTTTTCATTGGGTATTACAAAGAAATTATGGGGAAATGCTGGGCTTAGTAGCCACCGGCTATGGCACTGCCCTATTGCTTTGGATTGCCGGTATTACATTTTTGCTGGTAAACGCATCTTAAATCAGGCTAGATAGCACAATTTCGTAAAGCTTTGATTATCAATTAGTTGTAATTATTCGGTTTAGCTTTGTTAAGCAATCGTTAATTTTTTTCAAACTTTGAATAGGTTTTTTCCTGCCTAAGATGTAGCTTTGAAGCAAATCGTATAACTCAATTTTGGTGAATGATAACATTCTTCATTCTTCATTCTTCATTCTTCATTCTTCATTCTTCATTCTTCATTCTTCATTCTTCATTCTTCATTCGATGATGAACGAAAAATAACATAAAGATAAGAATGATTTTTAATAAAAACTATGAAACTATAAACAAAAACCAATGCAGTATTCCGAAAAATTCAAATCAACCTTAGCCCAATTGATTTACCAAGAATTGCACAATCAATTGAAAATCAAGCAATTAAAAGATTATCAAATTTTAGTATCCGGCTGCCAAGACTGGACTGACCGCCACTTTGAGCGCGCCGCCGAGTTGGTGCAGGTAAGCAACTCTACGCTCAAACGGCTATTTCGCCCCCAAAACTACGACCATAGCGGCTTCAATGCGCGTACTCAAGTAGCTTTTTGCCAGTTTTTGGGTTTTGCGGATTGGCAAACCCTCGAGCAAACCGTATGGGAAAGTATTTTTGTGGGAAAACAAAACTTTTCAAACTTTGATTAGGCAGTTTATCAACTTAAGCCTTAAATTGGTATCATCAATTGAGTTGCTTGGTCGTGGCAAAAGTCCAAGTAAAAAGGGTAATTTGAATTTTGCCGATTCAAACCACCCACACCTGAGCGATGGGTGTCGCTCTTGTAATCAGTTTGTTTTAAAAACTTAAACGCAAAAATGGAAAATTTAATTGCTTTTGTGGCACTCTGGAGTATTGGGAGGCTCTTGGTGATGCCTTAGCAGGTAGAAATGCATCTATGATAGGAGGAGCTAATTGGTATGCCTATAATAGTTTGTATCTATCATTATGGGGAGAATGTTTTAGCTAGTAATTTCCAACCTACCCCTCATAATAATAAGAGTATTAATTGAGGGGTTTTACTTTCAAGTTTTATAAAATATTCTTATGATAAAAAGATTAATTTTAGTTTATTTACTTTCTTCCTTTACTATCTCCACAAATGCCCAAATTGATTCAGCTAGATTTGTAATTGACAGTTATATAAAGCAAGTAGGTATATGGGATAGTATTAACATCCTACAACAGGAATTTGTAGTAAATGAAAAGCAAAGTGCCAATAAGCGAATATGGACAAATACTTTGCGAATAAAACCTTTTGGATTTCACTTGAAAATAACATCAGCCAATTCTACACAAGTAAGTTTACTTAATGATACTTATGAATTTCATAATATTGACGGTAAGGTAAAAAAGATGCCTAGTTCTTATCGAGATAATGTTGAGTATCCTTACGAATTTAATTATCCTAACCCATTAGGACTATTATTTATGCAGGCAAGAAAAATAGATTTTGATTATAATGGCAAAAAAGAGATTGATAAAAAATTATATTATGAAGTAATAACTCATTTAACTGATGATATCGAACAAACTTTCTATTTTGATATTAAAACATTTCTTTTAAAAAAAGAAATCAAAAAAAGTAAAAATGGAAGATTAAATAATGAAATAGATTATATGAATTATAAGCAATTCCATAATATTCAAATTCCCTCTGAAATAAAAGAATACATTTATGGGGGGGGATTTATGATTTTTACCTTAAAAAAAGTTACTATTAATCCTCTGTTAAAGGCAAGTTTTTTTGACTCACTTTAACTTTCTGTAAGTTCCTTTTGCTTTATTAACTATTTGTTATGCTATTCTTTGCTCCCGCTTGCATTTTTGCTTTTAATTTTACGATATATGTGTTTCGGAAATTAGTTAAACCTTAACCTATAATGAAATATAAATTCTTGATTATCAGCTTATTACTAGTTCTAGTAGTAAGTTTATTTGCGTGGTCTATCCAACGCAGTCAAGCCCGTAAGCAAGCACAGGCGAGCCGACAAAGCTTGCCTAATTTTAGTTTTTATGATTTGGATAGCCTACACGTCAATCGGGCAAGTTTGGCGAGTGGCAAGCCTACTTTGCTCATTTATTTCAATTCGGAATGTGAGCATTGCCAATACGAAGCCACCGAGCTAGTCAAAAACTCCTCTAGGCTTAAGTCTGCCAATGTAGTTTTGGTATCTTCGGAGCCAATCCGCAAAATCAAGGCGTTTTATCAAATATATAACTCATTGACAATCAATTATTTTGTTTGGATCATTTTGTTATACATATTTAATTTTCAATGGATTAAAATTAACTGAATAATCACTCTTAAATTCATAATCAAATGATTAAGCTATGTATTATTTTCATACTTTATATGTCTAGCTTTTCTCCATTACTTGGTCAAGATATTGAACAAATATTAGAGAAAACCGAGCAAGCCCTTGGGATAAAATATTGGGAATCAGTCGTTTCTTTGAGAGCTGAAACTTTTTTTCAGAATCACGACCCCATTTTTGGCGGCACAAGCACGTGGAGAAAAAGCACTCAATGGGAAAAACGACCACATTTGATTTATTCTCAACAAATATCTAATACCCAAGACACTCTAGTCTTGGCTTTTGACGGGCAAAAAGCTTGGATTAAGACTTGGCGCGAATTTGTGCCAATGGATGAAGAAACAACGAAGGGATTTAAAAAAACAAACTCTGTTTTTGGCGGAAGTTTCGTTCTTCCGATATTATTTGAGGCAATAAAATCCAATCGTAAGGAAATAAAATACTTAGGCATAGTAGAAGAAAATAATCAAGCCTGTTACTTGATTCAATTAGGTGGAGAATTGGACAATAATTATTTTTATCTTGATAAAAAAACATTTTTTCCCATAATTCGTGAGATTAGGCTTGAATATATGGGTGAAAAACATCTAAGCCGAACTTTTTTGAACCAATATGAAAAAATTAATAATGTATGGTTTGCCCTAGAAACAAAAAGTTACTTAGACGGCAAACTTAGCGATACAAAAAAAATCATTAAAATGGATCTCAATATTGATTGCGGGCAAATATTTGAAGTTGAGGGACAATAAACACGAAGTACTTGCTAATCAAATACACTACGCCGTTGTTGGTGCATAGAAATTACCAAAATCTTTTACTTCTTTTCGCGTTTATCAGGTAATTTCGACACCAACAACCGACTGTACTAAGAGTTGTTGGTGTCGAAAAATGCCCGAAAATGTCAGTAAACTTGCTTCAATAACATAATTCAAATAGTAATCCTTAATTATTACTGAAAACTAGGATTACTATTTACTCAAAAATATTTATTGTATGCGTTTCATCAGTTATTTTATCTGGTTTTTACTGCCTGTTAGTGTTTTCTCCCAAATTAAATCAGAGGAGATAGTTGCTAAGTATTTAACCACAGTAGGAGGAGTAAGTGCTTGGACAGAAATGAATGAATATGCTATTGAATCTGAAAGTCATCAATTTTTGAATGGGATTGAGCAAGACATTGATGGACTTTTCATTGAAAAAAAACCTAATCTCTTTTACTCGAAGAAAAATATAAATGGGGTTACTTATATTATGGCTTATGATGGCAATACCTTATGGCAACAACAAGCCGATAAAGAGCCTAAGCCAGTGGTGGGTTATATCAAGGACAAATTTATGGAAGCAAATTTCAGATTTGCCGGAAGTTTGATAACCTATCTTTTTATTGATTATAAAAATAATGGCTATGAAATAAGTGATTTTTGTGAAGAAAGAATGATAGATAATAAGCCTTACTTTGAAGTATTGTTAAAGATTCAGCAGTTTAATCCTTATTATTATTACTTTAGTAAAGATAATTATTTGCTGAAAGCTCGGAGTCAAGAAAAAATTGATTCCTTTGAAAACACTACCAGTCATTTGGAGCTTTTTGATGACTACCGAAAAATTGGAAATATTCTGATTCCATTCTTGACCGAAACTTATGACGGTGGGCGACTATCTTCAAAAAAAAGGGTCAAAAACTTTGAGCCGAATAAGAAAGACATTAGTATCGAGTTATTCAAATTTCAAGAATAGAATTATCTACTTTGATGAGAAAATCGATACTTTAAACTAAATAAAAGCATTATCTACTTCGGCAAAAAGCAGATAAAAAGGGTGATTCGAATTTTGCCGATTCAAACCACCCACACCTGAGCGATGGGTGTCGCTCTTGTAATCAGTTTGTTTTAAAAACTTAAACGCAAAAATGGAAAATTTAATTGAGTGTGGAGGAGATGGAGATGATTGATGGCGGGGGATGGAGATGCTATGTTGGAGCAGGAGCATCTGCTATTTTAGGTGCTTTAACTGGTGCTAGTGTTGCGTCTATTACTCTACCAGTAGTAGGAACTATTGCTGGCTGGGAAGCTGGCTATTGGGCTGGCGCAGCTATGGGCGCAGCAGCATTTTGCTAAATTATTTTTAATTCAGCTAATAGGTGTTTAAAAACGCCTATTAGTTTCCTTAATTTAAGTTATATGACAAAGCTTGGATGGATTATAGCATTTAAAAAAGAGCCTTTAATATGTTATTTATTGTCATTAGTGTTTTTTGGAATACTATTATCACTAAATCAGAAAAAATTATTTTTTGTAGATTGGATATTTATTTTATTCTTTATTTGCTATTTATATGATATTTCTGTCAATGTTAGATGCTACAAAATTGATGTAAATGCATTAAAAATTTTTCCTTTGTCAATACTAAGGGTATATTTTTCGTTGCTATTTATTGAAATTTTGAGTCTAAAGCTAACTCTATTGATACTAGTGTCTGCTTTTTTAGCATATACAAATACCATATCATCATATTTGGAAATAATATTTATTTTGTTATTTTATTTCGCTTATAATCAAATAATCACGTTATTATTTCCTATAATGAGGCGATTCCAATTCATTAAATTAATAGGTAGCTTACTATTATTTTTTTCTTTTTTTATTATAAACTCCCAACACTCATTTCATTTTGAGATGCATTTGACAATATTGATAATATCATCATTAATATCAATTCTTACACTATTTTATACTCCTTATATATTCCGAAGTATATTAAAATATCAAGTTATATAATAATTATTTAATGCTAAACTATTTATTAATTTTAGATAAAAGAACGGGGTTTCAATTTAGCTGTATTATATCAGTCTTATTAAGTTTTTTTTGCTTTTATGTGGGAGATAACGCATTATTATCTACTTGTTTATTTCTACAATATAGTTTTTTTGGGGTAATCAGGAGAAACTATATTAATATCGCCCTTGCTAAAATAACCAATATCTCACCAAAAAAAATAATTTTAAATTGTAATTTAAGAATATTAATATGGTCAAATTTATGGTATTTCATATTTGGAAGTCTTTATTTAATCATTTATAATAGCTTATCAATGGGAATAATAGGCTGGGTTAAATTTAATTGTATTTTGTTTATCGCTTTTACTATTGGTAATATGATTGCTAATTCCATTTTAAATCAAATTCAAAGCGTAGTAGTTTTTTTATTGATTGGTTCATTGCTTTATTCCACTGTTACATTAACGTTAGCACAAGTCATCATAAATAGCCAAAGTTTTAATTATTCCATAATATCTTTGATTTGCTCTTTTAGTGTTTGGCTGATACATATTTTTTCTCAAATTAAGATATACTACCCATCAAATTTAGTAATATGATAGAAATAAAGGAAATTGCTAAAAAATTTAATCAAATTACTATCCTAGATAATGTTTGTTTAGAAATAGAAACTCATTCTTGCCAAGCCCTCTTGGGTGCAAATGGCGCAGGAAAATCGACACTCGTGCATATCTTATCAGCCATTATGCAATGGGATAGTGGCGAAGTATGGATTGATAATGAGCCTATTACTATTGACAGCTACAAATATCGTCATAAAGTTGGGTATGTATTTGAAAAACCGATATATATTGAAAAACTATCTGCCCAAGAATATTTAAGCTTTGTAGCCGAGATGTATAATATCCCCAAAAAAGATTACAAAGCTAAGGTTGAAGAGTTATTGGCGTTTTTTGAATTGCCTCAAGATAATAAAAAATACATTGAACATTATTCCAAAGGAATGAAAAATAAAGTTTCGTTGGCGGCGGCTCTGATTCATCAGCCCAAATATTTGATTTTAGATGAGCCATTTGATGGAGTGGACTTTCTGTCTATTCAGAAAATCTGCAAACTATTTCGTTCAATGGTTGCCAAAGGTGCTACTATCTTGATTACTTCTCATCAATATGATGTGATTGCCGAAGTTGCCGATAAGTTTGCATTTTTACAAGATGGCGAAATTAAGTTTAATGCAACTATGACAGAATTGGAAGTAATGGCAAAAGATTTTGCTACCGAAAAAAATCCAGTTAAGGCTTATCTAGAATCATTAATGGTTAAGTCTGCCTCACAAAATCAATTATCTTGGTTATAGCTTTCTTTATATTCTATGTATTCAATTGAAAACTTAGCGAAAGAATAAAAATTAGTATATAATTTAAAAATCATAACCTGTTGATAATCAATTATTTATACAATTCTTAATTTATAACTCCTTATGTCCTCCCTAAACCCCTACCGCCTAGCCTTCTTACTACTTGTAGGTAGTTATTGGCTATTTATTCTTATAAGTTTGAATTACCCTCTCCTCTCAGGTGTAAACCAAAACGCCTTGCTTATGCAATTAATCGCCATAACTTGTACGCTTATCTCGGTCTTACTGGTTTGGCGGGGTTCTATCAAAAAAACAAATCAATGAAATCTATCTCCTCTTTACTTCTACTTCCTTTTATTCTTTTGCTCTTGGCTTGGCTAGGGCTATGGTTAGCTAATTAAATCAAAGACAATGAAATATAAGTGGTTGATTATCAGTATATTA
The DNA here is from genome assembly GCA_025455045.1 of Microscillaceae bacterium. Classification (GTDB taxonomy): domain Bacteria; phylum Bacteroidota; class Bacteroidia; order Cytophagales; family Microscillaceae; genus JALONJ01. Next base: position 12,781 of record JALONJ010000350.1, read on the forward strand.
CTTATTCTAGTAGTAGTTTTGTTTGCGTGGGCGGTGCAGCGCAGTCAAGCCCGTAAGCAAGTACAGGCGAGTCGGCAGAGCTTGCCCAATTTTAGTTTTTATGATTTGGATAGCCTCCAAGTCAGTCGGGCAAGTTTGGCAAGTGGCAAACCTACTTTAGTGATTTATTTCAACTCGGAGTGTGAGCATTGCCAATACGAAGCCACCGAGCTGGTCAAAAATGCCTCCAAACTTGAATCTGCCAATATAATTTTGGTATCTACTGAACTCATCGCCAAAATCAAGGCATTTTATCAAAAATATAACTTATTCAAAATCAAGCATTTACAAATTCTTAAGACCACCAGCCAAGCCTTTTATGATTATTTTGGCGAAACCGGCGTACCCAGTATTTTTATTTATAATTCTGATAATCAATTGATTAAGCATTTTAAGGGGGAGGCTAAAATAGAGGCGATATTAAGCCCCCTAGCCCCCGGAGGGGGAACTCAATAAAAGCCTGATTATCAATACTTTAGTTTATTTATAATGAAAATAAAAATACCTTTTCTCAATTCTTTCATTCCCTCTCCGGGGGCTAAGGGGTTTCTGGTCAAGCAACAAGGCGAGTCGGATTGTGGGGTTGCTTGTCTGCTATCTATCATTCGTTATTTTGGGGGCAATCAAAAGCTCGAGTATTTGCGCGAGCTAAGTGGCACCACTGCTCAAGGCACTACTTTGCTGGGCTTGGTGCAGGCTTGCCCCACTTTAGGGCTGGCGGGCAAAGGCTTAAGGGTAAATATGGATTATCTTCACCAAATCAAAAATCCGGTTATTTTGCCGGTAGTCATTGATAATCGTTTGAATCATTATGTAGTTTGTTATCCGAAGTCAAGCCCCACCCCAACCCTCCCCGGAAGGGAGGGAGTAATAACTCCTCCTTCGGAGGGGGTTGGGGAGAGGCTTTTGATTGGCGATCCTGCCAAAGGAATTGTGCAATATACTGAAAATGAGCTAGATAGCATTTGGCAAAGCAAAGCCGTATTGACTATAGAACCCAACGAAAGCTTTGTATTAGCAAAAACTGAACAAGCCGACAAGCGAAAATGGTTACTTAATCTTTTGCAAGAAGATTGGGCTATGTTGAGTATTGCTTCTTTGATTGGGGTAGTATTGGCTTTGTTGGGCTTGGCTACGGCGGTTTTTTCGCAAAGACTGATTGATGAAATATTGCCCAAAGCCCAATACCACAAGCTATACATTGGCTTGGGCTTATTGACTTTTTTGCTGTTGGCGCGGGCGGGTTTGAACTATGTACGCTCCTGGTTTTTAATCAAACAAAGTTTGGCGTTTAATCAGCGAATGATAGCCAAATTTTATGGGGCTTTATTGCACTTGCCCAAGCCTTTTTTTGATACCCGCAAAATCGGCGAACTCATCGCCCGAATGAATGATACCAAACGGATTCAAAATAACATCAGTTTTATTGCCGGCAATGTAGTAATTGATAGCTTGATTGTACTCATATCCAGTATTTTTATATTCAATTATCATTGGCAAATCGGCATTTTGGCTTGCTTGAGTATCCCTTTTTATTTGTTGTTGGCTTATCGATTCAGTGCCAAAATTATTCAATCTCAACAATCGGTCATGGAAAGCTATGCGTATAATGAAAGTAATTATATGGATACTATTCAAGGCATCAGCACTATCAAAAGTTTACAAAAAGAAAGTTTTTTTGCCCAAATTACCCAAACTATTTATGGTTTGTATCAACAAAAATTGTTTGATTTAGGCAAATTAGGAATGCGCTTCAATTTTTGGGCGGAGTTAATCGGTATTCTCTTGATTATCAGCATTTTTGCTTTCACTTCTTGGGCAGTATTAGATAAACAATTACAAATTGGAGAAATGATGGCTATTTTGACTACAGTTGGTTCATTAATTCCAGCAGTAGGCAGGTTGGCAACTATGAATATTCAAATCCAAGAAGCCAAAATTGCTTTTGATAGAATGTATGAATTTGCGAGTTTGCAGCCGGAAAGCCCCACCCCGACCCTCCCCGAAGGCGGGGGAGTTTCTTACTCCCTCCCCTTCGGGGAGGGTCGGGGTGGGGCTTCGGCTTCATTTGAAGAACTCGAAGTCAAAAACTTAAGTTTTAGGTTTGTAGGTAGAAAACCACTTTTCCAAAACATCAATTTTTCGGTCAAAAAGGGCGAAATGATTGCTTTACTGGGCGAAAGCGGCTCGGGCAAAAGCACGATTTTACAAATTTTACAAAGGTTTTATACACCCGAAAAAGGGGAAGTTTTAATTAACCAACAAAATTGGCAAACAATTTCTACTGAAGTTTGGCGCAAACAAGTAGGCTATGTACCTCAAGACATCAAAATTTTTAATGGGACTATTTTAGATAATATTTGTTTGGCAAGTCCGCAAGCCCATTTTGAAAAAGTGGTTCAATTTTGCCAAAGTTTAGGCATTTTAGATTTTTTCCAGCAATTTCCCCAAGGCTTTTTAACTTTAGTAGGCGAACAAGGTTTAAATCTTTCGGGCGGGCAAAAACAGTTTATTGCCCTTATCCGCACTTTGTATCACCAGCCAACTTTATTACTTTTGGATGAATTTAGCTCAGCAATGGATAAAAACCTTGAAAAATTGTCCTTTGATTTGTTATTTCAATTAAAGCCTACATTAGCAATTATCTTGGTTACGCATCAGTCGGAATTAGCTGGGTTATGTGAATATACATTTAGATTGAATACGACAATGACAACAGCAATTCAATAACTTCAATTGCAAATTAGTAACTAACTTTATTCACCTAGTTGTGCTAAGTGTTCAACGGACACTTAGCACGATAAATGAAACAGAAGGTCTCTGACCTTCTAACCGCCTCAAGCGGTTTATAGCGTGGTGGGCTGTAGCTTGGAAGTAGGCTAAGAATATAAGTAGCTGATAATCAAGTGTTTATTTTTGGTTTTAGGCAATCAAAACCAGCTCGGTAAAGCCGGAAAGGTCGGAGACCTTTCATTCATTTATCGGGCGAAGTTTACGCTTCGCTCAAACTTCCCGCAACCGATTTGGTAAATAACTGAAAATCAAATACTTACAAATATCGGTTATGGGATGATTGACAAGTGAAGTTTATGGT
>JALONJ010000351.1 GCA_025455045.1 Microscillaceae bacterium
TTTATTTTAAACATAATTTATAATTTACCGAAAAAATGTATTTTTTACATTATAATTATTTGATTATCAATTAGTTATAAAAATATTCACGTTAATTAATTGAAAATCCGCCAAAGGCAGACAAAATCAGGTAATTAAATAATTCCCAATTCCTAATTCCCAATTCCTAATTCCTTACCTTCCGCAAGCCCAACCTCAGCAATAAATTGTGAATCACTGCATTGAGTTCCGGCGAAAATTTGAAATAATAAATCAAACCACCAAAACTGAGCGTTATCGCCAATGATTTGATAATGACATTGACTAGCAAATACCCACTCAATGGTAATACTAGCACCAATCCATAACAAACTAGGGCTAATAAGCTGATAATCAAGTTTTTGCCCCCAAAAGGTTGAAGATTGAAACGATACCACAAAAACCAAAAACGCGCCAAGTTGTACAAAAAGAAGGCTATCAAAGTTGCCAAAGCCGCCCCCGTAATGCCCATCGCCGGAATCAAAAGCCAATTGGTAAGCAGGCTAGTCAAGCCCAACAAAATAACCGTGTAGAGATTGAACAAATAATATTTGGATTGCAACAAAATTTCGTTGTTTACCCCCGTAGCCATATCTACCAAGCGTGTCAAACCAATAAAAAAGATGACATACTTACCTTCGGTATATTGTTTGCCATTGGGTATGAAGGCAAATAGCTCGTCGATATTGCTCCAAATTCCCAAAAACAAAAAAAGCCCGATAATCAATTGATTGAGAGCCGATTGGGTATAAATGCTTTGTATTTTGGGCAAATCATTGTCAGCCCAAGCCTGCGAAATCAAAGGAATACTAATTTGGGCAATGGCACGGCGCGGAATTTCAATCACCGTGCCGATAAAAAAAGCCAGCGTATAAACGCCCAAAGCCTCTTTGCCCAAAAATGCCGGAATCATCAATACATCGAGCTTGATAATGAGTAAGTTGCCGATGCCCGACACGACAATAAACAAGCCAAACCACATCATTTCGCGCAACAATTGCCCGTTGAGAAACTCAAAATTGGGCTCAAAATGCCATACTTTGAGGCGGCGTAAATAAAAAAACATCAGACCCATAGCCACTCCATAACTCGCCACTCGCCAAGCTACCAATTGCTCAAAGCCAATCAAGTGAGCAGCATAAAGCAATACACTGAGCGCAATCAATAGTTTGATGCCCACTTCTCGTATCAAATTGGGCAAAGCAATTCGCAAATGCACCCGCGCATAAGCCTCAAACAAAGCCTGATACATCATTACAAAAACAAAAGGAAGTAAATAGTAGAAGAAATAAGCAATTTCGGGAGCTTTTTGTAAATAAAAACTGAGCCATAAGTCTTTGAAAATCAATAAGATAGCGATAGTAAGCCCGAAACCTACGCCCAAATAGGTACACAAAAAAAACAAATAACCGTGATGTTGTCGGTCATCGGTTTTGAAGCGCGGAAAAAATCGGTCAGTCATATTAAATACGCCCAAACTCCCCAAAGTCATACTGCTGATTGCCAAGCCCTCAAGCAAGGCAATGATTCCAATTTCGGCTTTGGTCAAAAACTGCGGAAAAAGCCACAAAATATTAAAAGCCCCCAAAACTGCGCCTATCAGGTTGGCAAGCGAGGCTTTTAGACTTTGGCGAATAATAATACCCATTGATTAGTTGTTGATTTGGCGATTTTTGACGGAGTAAAAAAGTAATTTGTTTTAACAACAGTTCGGACATTTTTTATAAGTGCTTGATTATCAGTTAGTTATGACATTTCAAATATTTGAATCTTCACCGCTTTTCAGGAAAATTGTAACGCAGGCTGTCTAGCCTGCCCGCGCAAATGAGTTTAGGCTTAGAATAAAGCCAGAATTTCCTCAAAATGGGTAAAGAATCAAATATTTTTGGCTCTATCGTTAATTTGGTTAATTCATAGTAATTTTTCAAGATTATTTAAACCCTAAGGGTTTTTAAAACCCTTAGGGTTTGGACTCAATCCCCAAATAACTATCTGATAATCAAGTGCTTATCAAATAACTAGGAACTAGAAACTGTCCAAACTATTGTTAATAGAGTGGCTATGAAATCAAGCAATATGAATATTTTTTTTAATCTCTTGATAATCAGATAGTTGTGTATTTTTTTAGTTCCTAGCTCCTCCTTTTGCGCTTACTCAAACGCAATTTTCGCTTTTTTGACAATTACCCAGCCCATATCTCGTTTCTCGAGCAAGCCATTGTCAAGCGTTACAATTCTTGAGTCGTTGTAGGGTTCGTTGGCGTAGTCGCAGGCGGGGGCAAGCATCAGGGGGGCATTGGAGAGGGCAATTTGATGAAACTCATTGCGCGTAACCACCGAAAAACTGGCTTGGTCGGCATTGTTCAAATTGATTTCAATTTTATAAATGCTGTCGCGGCTGGGTTCGGTTTTGAACTCCAAAGGGTCAAAAAAACCTTTGTCGCGGCGAATTTTGGCATAATAAATTTGCAAATTGGGATTATAGGTATAGCCTTCCAAATATTCGGTGCGCTTGGCAACCAACTCTTTGACACTCATTTTGTGTTCGTTGCGCGTTTTCAAAATCATCACCTCTTGTATCAACGCATTGACTTGGTCGTTCAAAAAATTGAACTTGAGCAACAGACTTTTGTAGTCTTGAATGGGAGTCATCGTATCGATGCGGTTGTCGAGGCGGCTGTATTTTTCTTGAAATTGGTCTTCTAGTTCGCCAATTTGTTTTTGCAGTTGCTGGTTTTGCCAATACAAATACGCAATGCCTCCGGCGAGGAGCAAAAACAGCAAAACAGTAATCAAAATCGACATAAAATTAGTAGAATTAGTAGGTTTTGTATCTTTATTATTGGCAGTCAAATTTGTTTGGGTTTCGGCTTTTTGGTAAGTTCCTTGCTTGAGTTTGGTCAAAATTTCGGTTTTGGTTTCGGTCAGTTGAACGTGCAAAGTATTGACATTTTCCTGCCAGTCGCGGTCGCGGTTTACCTTGTTGAGTTCGGTATTGAGGTCTTTGAGTAGTTTGTTGAGGCGGGTTTCGATTTTGCCTTCGCCGTAGCTTTTGTAGGCTTTGTTTTTAAACATTTTAAAAACAAAAACCGCTTCACTAAAATCGGGCGGAATCGTTTGCTCTATGCTTTCCAGAGTCCGGCAATCCACTTGCCGCGAAATTTGAACACTATCCGCGTTTTCATCAATCATAAAGCGAATGGTTTGGCACAAAATTTCCCGTTTTACGGTTTCGTATTCATCTTCAGCTTGGGCAAAAATCAAATGGGGCAATAAAAAAAAACTCCAAACAAAACCCCGCCACCCTTGCCAAAGCCAAGGATTTTTAAAAAGATGATTTTGATGAGCGTATTTTTTTATCATTTATGTCAGGATTCTTAGTATTCTAGCTCTTTAGGAATTAGGAATTAATAATTACGAATTACATAAATAGCTGATTATCAATAAATTATGTATCTTAATTATTCATTTTATTTTTAAAAGTGTCACTTTATTTTGCATCTCTTGCTTAGTCAATACTTCGGACATTTTTTACAACTAATTGACTGTGTAAGCCTCTGGCTGATAATCAAGCATTTAATCCTTATCCTACTCTACCCCATCAAAATTATAAGCCATTGATAATCAAAATTATAAGCCATTGATAATCAAGCATTTAACCCTTATCCCAAAACCCGAAACTAGAAACTAGAAACTGTCCGAACTATTGTTTATCAAAATCATAAAGAAATTATCGTTCTTATTCTCGAGTTCGGTAATGTCTAAATTAAGCATTATTTTGCTACCATCTTTGCGAATTGCCTCTACTTTTTTGGCGGTTTTGGTCATTTGGAGCAATCCACCTGAGTCCTCATCTTCATTTTCATTCAAGTATTCTTGCGGAATAATGACCCGAATGTTGCGATTAATTACTTCCGGCAGTTCATAGCCAAAAATTTGTTCGGCAGTTTGGTTAAAAAACTCAATTTTGCCTTCATCATTAAAAATCACGATTCCGGAGTTGAGTTGGTTCAAAACCAAATTTAATCGCGTAAGTTCGGAACGAGTTTGGTACAAATCGCGCTCGGTTTGTTCGCGCAAGCGATTCAATTCAATGGCATTTTGGCGGGCTTCTTCTTCTTTTTGGCGCAAAGTTTCGGCAATTTTTTGCGAATCAATCAATAATTTTTGGTTTTTTTGGGTGGCAATTACAATGGTGATGGTAGAAGCAATGGTATTGCACAATTTTGCCAAAAAATCCAATTGATATTCCTCAAATTCTTTGAAAGAAGCCAGCTCAATCGCTCCTTGAATTTCCTTCTCATCATTGAGCAAGGGCAACAAAATCAGGGTTTTGGGTTTGGTACTGCCCAAGCCCGAAGTAACTTCGATATAATTTGCCGGAATTTCGGTCAGGTAAACCTTTTCACGTTCATTGAATACTCGCCCCAAAAGCCCTTCGTTTACTTCTATTTTGCGTTCAATGAATTTTTGCCGCCCGTAGGCAAACGAGGCTTTGAGTTCAAAATAAGCCGGCTCACTTTCTCGATTTAGAATAAAAAAACCGCCTTGAATTGCCTCCAAATGCCTCACCAATTGACTGATGGTTTCGCGGCAAAGGCTATCCAAGTCTTGGCTGTTGTAGCGCAAAGTTTCGCCAAACTCCGCCAAGCCTTCGGTAATCCAGTTGCGGGTTTTTTCTTCGTCATATACTTTTTGCAAGCTCAAGCCCATTTCGGTCAATGATTTGCCCAAGGTACTATTTGCGCCAAAAATTTTGGTTTCGGTACTAAAATGTCCCTTGCCCACCTCTACGGCATAATTGCGCAAGGCACTGAGGTTGTCGATGAGGCGGTTGGTAAAATTTGCCAAGTTGTTAAACTCATTTTTTTGGGGGGTAAAATGCTCGGGCAAATTTCCGTAGCTGATTTCTCGGTACTTGTCGCGGAAGTCGCGCACCCAACGAAAAATCTCGGCAAACATTTGCAAACCCACCGTATAGCACAAAATAAAACCCACCACAAAGGATACGCCCAATAACCAATAAAAATTGGTAATTCGATTATTGATGGCATTGAGGAGCAAAGTTTCTTGGTCGTGGGCGCGGGCTTTGAGATTGTCCAAAATTTTCTCGGTTTCGCGGATGGCAAACTTGAGGTCGTTTTGGATTTGATATTTGACAATTTTATGATTTTGCCGAATGGCAAAATCGCGCATAATTTTGTGTTGCAACTGCCTTACTTCGCCCAATTGCCGGTTGAGACTGGTAAAAAGCACTCTTGATTCTTCGTCATTGGTGCGAAAAATTGCCCCTTTGAGTCTATCTTCTTGTTGCGGAATATCAATGAGCCAAAGCTCTTTGTTGGCTTTTTCGAGTTCGGCATCGTTGAGGTACAAAAACTGATTGAGGTTTGTCTCACTGCGGCGCAGCAAACCCGCCAAAACCACACTTTCGGTATGTACAGGACGCAAAGTATTGATGAGGCGGTCTTTGTCTTGGTTAATCCATTGCCAATAGTAGTTCATTCCATAAAGCAAGCCGATGGCTACTACCATAATGAGCATAAAAGGCAGCGTAAGCCGCCCCTGAATAGAACGGAGGTCGAGCCGAAAATAATAATTTAAACCCTTGCGTCTTCTGTTATTCATAATTTTCAATGCCTTTGCCAAATTTCCGGCGTTTATTTGCAAAATTAAAAGTTTTCGAGCTTCGACAAAATTTAGAAAGCAAAATATCAATTATCACAATCATATACATTTTATTTGTTAAATCAAAAAATAAATTCTTTTTTGTGTGAATTTAACTACATATAAAGTACTGATTATCAATTAATTACAATTGATTCGCAAGCCTAATCAGCCATTCAAAATGATTTTATCGGTACTCAAAAAATAAAAATCTGATAATTACCTGATTATCAATGCTTTACGCAAAAGATTTCTCATTTCTGTCGAAATTGCTCATTTTAAAACTGCGGTTAAAGCCTTTCACCCCTATAAATTTCGTTGAGAATTAAGTCAACTATTGCAAATTATTGTTCAAACTTTAAGCCGAAAAATGTTTTATGCTCAAGCAAAAGTGTTTTTTTTGCCTGAATCGGATTCATTCGGGTGCATTTCAAATTTACGTATTTATATTGCCTCACCCCAACCCTCTCCGAAGGAGAGGATATAAGGTAGTAAATTTGAAATACACCCATTCATTCAACGTTGGTAAAGTTTTAAATTTTACCAAGGTTCAAAACTGCATTAATTTTGAGCATACAAGGTCAATATTTTGGACAGTTTCTAAGTCCTCTGCTCCGTCAGAGGCGGAGGTTTAATTCCGAGTTATTTGTTAAGTATTTGATAATCAGGTAATTATATAAGATATTTGGTTCTTCAGCCCTTTTCAGGAATCAATTTTCTGAAAGGTACTGAAGAATCATTTATAATTTCCAATTTCTAATTCTCAATTCCTAACTCCCAATTCCTAACGATTATTTTTCCCCACCGATTATTTTTTTGCGCCGAAATATATGATAAACCATTGCTTCGGTAGAATAAGTAATATCGTGAAGCCACCCGTTTCTATTTAAAAAATTAAAAATATCCATTTCACTGTTAAAGCGTTTGTCATTGCCCTTGTCGTCTTTGATGCGGTGTTGTCGCCAAGTAAAAGCCCGAATCACTTGCCCGTGGTCTATGATGGCAAATACTTGCCCTTGATTAAAGGCTCGCCTATCCACAATCAATTCAATGTACTCCAAATCCGGCTCTAGATTCAAATCTTTGCCATTGACAAATATTTGCGCCCAAGTGTTGTTTACTATCCAAGTAAGCATCAGCATTAAAAATAGGGATTTTATTTTCATATTTTGATTCTCAATTTTTATATAAAATCTTGATAATCAAGATTTTGTTTTGCTAAATAGACTACTTTGGGCTTTTTTTTAAGATAATTTAACAATTGGGCTTTAATTCCACAACATATTTACTGAAAGTATTAAAATAGCAAAAGAATTAAAAATCATATAGTATTTAAGCATAAACCACTTAAAATTATAAAATATTGATTATCAAGCAATTACAAAAGTAAATTCGGCTTTAGCCAAAGTCGATAAAAAATATATAAAGTATTGATTATCAAGCAATTACAAAAGTAAATTCGGCTTTAGCCGAAGTCGATAAAAATATATAAAGTCTTGATTACCAGCAATATAATTTCGGATAAAGCCGAATCTACAGATATTTTTAATAGTTAAATTAAAATAATTTAAAATTACATTTTTCTCATAATAAATTTGAATTACAACCGAATTAACAACTGGAGTATATAAGCATACCCAGAAATGAAAAAATCCCCTCTTGCCACACCAAACAGTTTCAAAACCGAAACCCAAAATCCCAGAACTATTGTCCCGAAATTTGAGTTTTTAAGAAAAAAATTAAAAAAGTTCAATTTTATCAATCCTATTTTTTTGATATGACTCCACAAAAGCTCTTTTTTACCCTCGCCAATGGTTTTAAAATTGCCGCCGAAGCTTGGGGCAACCCCCAACACAAGCCGGTATTGCTCCTTCACGGGGTAGGGCAGTCAAAACAGTCGTGGGGCGATACTGCCCAAGCCATTGCCCAAAGTGGTTGCTACGCGCTGGCTCTAGATGCCCGAGGACACGGGGATAGCGATTGGTCAGCCGATGGAGTATATGGTATGGAGCGCAATGTTGCCGATTTGCTGGGTGTAATCACTCAACTATCTGCGCCTCCGGCAGTGGTTGGGGCTTCAATGGGAGGAATGACGGCACTCTTGGCTGAGGGTTTTGCCAACCCCTCGGTGTGTGCTGCCTTGGTGTTGGTAGATATTGTTCCGCGACCCGACCCCAAAGGAGTAGCCCGAATTTTTGGTTTTATGGGGGCGCACTTGTCGGGGTTCGAGAGCCTAAGCCAAGCCACTCAAGCGGTAAGCCAGTACTTGCCGCACCGAACTTTGTCGGAGATTGAGAGTAGCCTCGCGCGAAATCTGCGTTTGCGGAATGATGGCAGATGGTATTGGCATTGGGATTCTAATCTGCTCAAAAATTTTGTTCAAGATTCACCCGAAAAGCAAAATGAACGCACCGAAAAGCTATTTGCCGCCGCCCGCAACTTGCGGGTACCTACTTTGGTGGTGCGAGGAGGAATGAGTGATGTAGTAAGTAAAGAGGCTATGGCAGAATTTATGGCGGTTGCTCCGCAAATGGAAAGTATAGACGTAGCCGAGGCTCACCACATGGTAGCGGGTGATTCCAACACTGCCTTTAGCGAGGCGGTAATTCAGTTTTTGCAAAGGGTTTATTAGTTCTACTTTGGCACTTTCAATTTTGAACCACATAGAAACATAGGAAACATAGAAAAATACAATTTAAGACAAATACTCGAGGAAGTACCTAAACTATAGTTTAAAATTTTCCCACTCATCATTTAAAGTGCCAAAGTAGAATTAGGAACAAGAATAAAATAACGTGAATATTTTGAGAAATATTGAAAAAGCACAAAAAATAAATCTTTAAAAAACAATCTAAAATCCCCCCAAGTCGTCATCCTGCGTGGAACTTTGTTAAATTGCTATGTCTTAAAATATTTCTGTAAT
>JALONJ010000028.1 GCA_025455045.1 Microscillaceae bacterium
ATGTAGCCGACTTCCCCAAAGCCGGTATTGTATTCAAAGATATTACTACCTTGCTCAAAGACCCCCAAGCTCTCAAAATGACCGGTGAGCAATTGTTGGCACTTGCGCAAGGCATCAAAGTAGATAAAGTAATTGGTATTGAGTCGCGGGGATTTATGTACGGTTTGTGGCTTGCCGAAAAATTGGGTGCAGGTTTTGTACCGGTACGCAAACCGGGCAAGCTTCCGGCGGCTACTTACCAGCAGAGTTATGTGCTTGAGTATGGCACTGACAAGCTGGAAATGCACCAAGACGCTATCCAAAAAGGCGAAAATGTGTTGATTCACGACGATGTATTGGCTACCGGCGGCACCGCCGAAGCCGTAGCCAAGTTGGTGGAGCAAGCCGGAGGCAACATTGTGCAGTTTTCATTTTTGATTGAACTCACTTTTTTGAATGGCAAAAGTCGCCTCGGGCAATACAATATTCAATCGGTGATTCAGTATTGATTTGATAATCTTTGACTTTTGACAAATAATTATGTAACACAGGCTTTAGGCTGTACCTTCCACAGCCCAAAGCCTGTGTTACAATTTTATAAATACTTGATAATCAGCCACTTATGATTTGTATATAAATTATGAGCTACTCAAGCTCGAGTTGTAAGCGTTTTTCTTTCCATTCGCTAAACTCACGCTTGCCCAATATTTGTCAATAATCCGTAATGAATTGATTATTAGATAGTTATAAAAAAATGAGGTTCTTTACCACTTTTCAGGAATGTAGAAAAAATACTCGACAATTTGCTGAAAAGCTCTCACTTTTCAGTGATTCTGAGCGTAGCGAAGAATCTGAAACTCTTGATAATCAACGCTTTAGATTCTTCACTTCGTTCAGAATGACAAAAAACCTTTTCATTCCTGAAAAGTGGTGAAGAATCAAAAATGATTAATTCAAAGCGACTTTTTACGATTTTTGCTCATCATATATCGGAAATTTTAACAAAAACTCAGCCCCACGCCCTTCTTCGCTATGCACCTCAACTGTACCTTGCAAACGCTCGGTCAATGATTTGACGATTGCCAAACCCAAGCCGGTAGAGTCTTCGCCCGCCGTGGGCTTGGCACTAAGTTTTTGAAATTTTTGAAACATTTTTTTGCGGTCTTCGGGTTTGATACCGGGACCTTCATCTTTGATAGAAATAAAAATATGCTCGGTGGTTTGCCCCCATTTGACAAAAATATTGCTGTGTTTGTACGAAAATTTGAGGGCATTGGAGAGCAAATTGTCCATAATGCGTTGCAAAAGTGTTTCGTCAGTCCAAAGTTGTATCGTCTCATTGTTAGGCTCAAGCTGGTATATTTCAATGGATTTGTTGAGGGCTTGGACTTGATAGTTATCTACAAGCATTGGAATAAATCGATTCAACTCAATGATTTGCCAGTCTGATTGGGAATCGGGTTGCTCAATTTGATTGATGTCCAACAAATCTTGAATCAACCTTCGCCCGCTATCGCAGGTATTGTGGATAATATCAAGGTATTTTTGGGTGTCGGAGGGCGGATTTTGTAATTCTATCACATTGACCAAGCCTTTGATGCGGTTGAGAGGCGCGCGCAAGTCGTGGGCAACTACATTCATCAAGCCATCTTTTTCGCGGTTGAGTTCATTGAGTTTTTCGTTTTGGGTTTGGAGTTCTTCATTGGTTAGGGCTATTTGATTTTTTTGCTGCTCGAGTTGTTTATTGGCTTTGCGTTTTTGTAAGTTGTTGATAAATAGCAAAATAGCCAAAGCTCCCAAAAACACAAAACCGGCATAGAGCGACCTCATATACAAATTTTCAAACTGTTTTTTTTGGGTTTGTATTACTTGCTCGGCTTGTTGTTTGTCAAATTCATACTTTTTTTTCAAACCCTCAATTTTGCTTTCGTTTTCTTCATTCAACAAACTGTCGCGGTAGGCTATGTAATACTCATAATTGATGAGGGTAGAGTCGGTCTTTCCGATTTTTTTATATGCACGGTATAGCAAGAGATAAGCATCTTTGATGTAATCACGAGTCCCCAAAGATCGAGCGATGGCAATAGATTGTTGAGCCAAATGAATACTTTGTTGATAATCTTCTTTTTTTTGATGAATACTGGCTATGATGTTGAGCGTAGAAATAATAACCGTTTTAATATTGGTTTTTTGCGCAGTCAATAGAGCTTCTTGCGCGTGTTGCCAAGCTAAGTCGATGGAGTCATTTGCCAAATAAATTTCACTCAAGTTGCGATACGTGATGGCGTGCCAAAGCGGATCTTTGATTTTTTGGTCAAGTTGCAGGGCTTTTCGGTAGTTTTTGAAGGCATCTTGATAGTTTTTTTGCCGAAAAAAGGTCAGCCCTATATTGTTGTAAATACCCAACAAGCCCCAATCCGATTTTTTTTGTTGGTAGATTTTGAGGGCTTTTTGAAAATAATTCAATGAAAGTTCATATTTATACTGCCATTGTGCCACCAAGCCCAAAGTGTTGAAGCAAGATGCCATTTGCAGGCTGTCGGGCAAAGTCTCGGCTATTTTGAGGGCTTTCAAGAAATAGGCAACCGTATTGGGATAATCGCTCTTGGTACGATAGGCTAATCCAATGCGTTGATAAGCAATCAATTCGCCGTATTTCCATTGAATTTTTTGAGCAATTTGGAGGGCTTGTTGCGCATATTTGAAAGTGGAATCGGCATTGATTAGTCGGTATCGCCAAGCTATTTCATTGTTAATATTTACCAGCGTAGTATCGCGCTTAAAAGAGGCAGGTTGGTGAACAATTTGGCTGTGAAAACGCTGAAGACTATCAAACTGCGCAAAAGTAACAAAAGGTAATAATATAAAAATGAATAAATATAAATGATAGATTTTCATTGTATGATAGCAATAGCCTTGTATTTACGCAAAGATTCTCAAAAGATGAAGTATATATGCAATAATTATCAAAATTATCGGCAATACTTAGCTTTTAAGACAATTGGTTTTGTAAATTTTGAGTTTACGCAGTTAAAATTAAGCAAATAATCCGATAATCAACTAAACATAGTCAGTTTTTTTCAAATGTATAAGATTTTCAACTTCGTCATTATCCAAACAATTTGCGGAAGATAATATGATTTATACATATAGAAGGGAATAAAACGAAAATAGGAGATATATTCGTAATGTGCTGATAATCAGTTGTTTAATATTTTTATAACCTCGATTTTAGTACACAATTCAAAATAAACCCTGAAATTTGAAGAACCGATGATTTATCACTAGCCTCAAACTTCACCTTTGACATACATAGCTCCTTTGGGAGTGGCTTCGCCACCGGATTTCTCGAGTGTAATGGCAAAAACAGTGGCTTTTTGCACGGTTTTCATCTTCATTACTTGCCAATGATTGTTTTCATAAGCCAACATACCAGCATCTTCTACTTTGTTACCTTCAATTGACCAAAGTTGATATTGCATACCTTTGGGCGGAGTAGGCAAGTTACGCACTACCAAATGCACATCTTTGCTTTGAGTATTCCAATATAGCGTAACTGCGGCATTTGGGTAGTTCGACACACCTTTGAGTTCTATGGTTTTGGTAGCCTTATTCGCAAGAATATTTACTTCGGCAAGGGCATCTTGGTAATTGGTCTGCATTTGTCGAAGTTGTTTGTGGAGTTGTTCGTTTTCTGTAGCCAAATTCATCAGGCGCGTTTCGGCTTCTTGCCAATCACGATAAAATAAGTAATCAAATCCCACACTGATAACAAGCAAAATGATAGAAGCTGCCGTAAGGTAAGGATAAATCCAAGCGCGGCGGCTACGGGGCAATACAATTACTTTGGGTTGAGATTTGGGGGGGTAATCTTCTTCTCCTTCGTGCAATTCATCTAGCTTTTGCAATACTTTGTCGCGCAATTCGGCAGGTGGCTCGCAATGGTACTGCAATACATACTCTGCCAAAGCAAATTTATTTGCTTCTATTTCTTGCTTGATTTCGGGGTATTGTTCGGCAAGTTGCTCCAGTTCGGCTTTTTCTTCGGACGATACCGCACCCAAAACGTAACATTCAATAATTCCAGACTCTATGTAGGCTTTAATATCCAAGGGAAAATACTTTTATTTTTTTTAAATTTTTAACTCACTTTGGGAGTCGGTGTCAATTTATTTTTTATAACTAATTGATTATCAGGTATTTATGTATTTTTATTGTTGTCCAATTTTCATTTTTTAGCCTTCCGGCACTCCGGTCAATTTGCGCAATTCACGCAGGGCAATTTTAACCCTAGTTTTGACTGTGCCAAGCGGGATTGCCAGTGCTTCGGCGGCTTCGGACTGGGTAAAACCCTTGAAATACAAATACTCAATAACTTCTTGATGCTCTGGCAACAACCTCTCAATGAGCGATTTAAGCCCTATGTGGTCGGTTTTGGTTTGGGTATTGGCTTGTTTGTCCACTTGTTTGGCTTCGATGGGGGCATTTTGATAGTTTTGTTTATAATCCTGTGAGCGAATTTTGTCAATGGCAGTATTGCGCGCAATGTTCAAAATCCACGTAAAGAGTGTGCCTTTGTCTCGACTATACAAGTCGGTTGATTTCCAGATTTTTACAAAACTATCTTGCAAAACATCTTGGGCAACTTCTTCAATTTTGACAATTTTTAGTATCACTCCATACAAAGCACTTCCATAATTGTCATACAATTGCGCAAAGCCTTTGCGGTCTTTTTGGCGCAATCGTTCAACCAATTCGGCTTCTTGAGCTTGTATTTTACTCCCCGTTAGGTACAAAGTTCGGCAAATTAGAACGTTTATAAATAATTAACTACCTAAGCCCGATTTAGGTTAATAAATCGGCAATTTTTTTTTAGAATTTTTATCAATGACCCATTCAATATACTCAAATCGGGTAGTTATTTTATCAGACATTGGATAAATAATGATTTTTGGGAAACTTACGATTAAAGGAGTTTTTTGGATTGCCAAGCGCGATTTGTTGAGGATAAATATGATTCAATAAGTAAATCAGCAATTCCTACTTTGGCACATATAACTCATTGATAATCAAAGAGTTAAAAATATGGGTAAACGATTATTTTATAACTACCTGATTATCAGGGTTTTATAATTTAATAATTTTTTCTCTAAAAAATATTCAAATCACCCATAAAACTATCCATCCAGTTTTCGGGCATTGAGTGGATAGATTTTTTGAGGGTTTCTGCCCACATCGTAGTTATTTGCCCGGTGTCTTCCATATTGAAGCGGTGTTCGTGCATTTTGAATGAATCGCGTTTATAAATCAAAGCATCCATCGGGTAGCCCACATCATTGGCACTTACGCGCGTGGAATCAAAAGACAAAAAACCGGTTTTGAAGGCAAAGCGCAATGTTGATTCAAAATTTAAAGCCCGATTGAGAATCGGTGTGCCATAGCCCGAGTTGCCGATGATAGTAAAAGGTGAGCCTTCGCCAATTTCAATCCAATTGCCTTCGGGGTAGAGAAGATAGAGCTTGTGGTCGCGGTCGTTCTCGAGTTGCCCGCCCACAATCGCGTACAAATTGAAAAACAAACCTGACTCTTGCAAAGAGCGTTTGTCTTCATTGGCTACTCGCCGCACCTGCTCGCCAAACATATTGACAGCTTTGTACATTTTGTCAAAGGCAAATTGGTCATTTTCCAAAATTTCTTCAAAATAAGTTACCGCCTTGTCGCGGATAGAGCGCAAGCCCGAAGTCATCAAAAACAGGCAATTGTTGCCTTTTTGATGGACTGAAAGTTTTTTGGAGGTAGTGGTTTCGGTGCCGGAGGTGATGCGCGTATCGGCAATGGCTACCAAGCCCGAGCGTACTTTGATTCCTAAACAATATGTCATTGTATTAAAATATTTCTTAGTAAAAGATTTATCAATTAATAATTTTAAAATAAGATTGTTTTTTTGGCAACTGATTGATTATCAGGTAATTATGATTTTAAAAGCTGCTTTGCGCTTTTTCAGGAAATAAAGGCTATGGAAACCATTTGCGCACGCAGGTCGGAAGTGTGCATTACAATTTTTCTCGAGATGTCGAGCCCTCAGCAATTTTATAACTATCTAATTTTCAAGCACTTAGATAAAAAAATAGGTTCTTTGCTCATTTTGAGGAAATTCCGGTTTTATTCTAAGCCTGCACCCATTTACGCGGGCAGGCTAGACAGCCTGCGTTACAATTTTTCTGAAGATTCAAAAAAGAGACTAGAAACCCAAAGCTATTGTAATTTCTCAAATCTACATTCAAAATAAAAAACCTCTCGTTTGTTGAAAGGCAAGCGAGAGGTTTGGGTTATCAAAATTGGATTATTGTAGTTTTGCCAGCGCTTCTTTCATTCGGCGGATTGCTTCAATCAAGTCTTCATTAGCAGCCGCATACGAAATTCTGATACATTTATCTGCTCCGAATGCCGAACCGGGTACCAAAGCAATATAGGCTTTATTGAGTAAATACATAGATAAATCGTCCGAGTTTTTGATGACAGATTCGCCGTCCGATTTACCAAAATAAGCACTTACATCGGGGAAGAGGTAAAAAGCTCCATCGGGTATTTCGGTCTTGATGCCCGGAATATCGTTTAACAAACCCAAAACCAAATCGCGGCGTTGCAAATATACTTTTGCCATTTCATAAGTAGGTGTAAGCGGCGAAGTGAGTCCGGCGAGGGCGGCTTTTTGGGTAATAGAACAAGTAGCCGAAGTTACCTGACCTTGCAGTTTGTCGCAGGCATTAGCCAGCCATTTGGGAGCCGCCATATAGCCGATACGCCAGCCGGTCATTGCAAAACCTTTGGAGAAACCATTGATGGTAGCTACGCGGTCTTTGATAGCCGCAATAGAACCAATGCTAAAATAAGGCTCTTGCAAAAAGTTGATATACTCATAAATTTCGTCGGCAATCACAAATATATTTTCATTTTCGGCGACTATCTCTGCAATTGCTTCCAATTCGGCGCGGGTAAATACCGCTCCGGTGGGATTGCAAGGCGAGGAGTAAAGAATGGCTTTGGTGCGGGGAGTGATAGCCTCCCGCACTTGTTGGGGAGTTACTTTGTAGCCGTTTTCGGCTTTGCCTTCTACCAATACTGCCGTACCTTCGGCGAGTTTAATCATTTCGCTATAAGATACCCAATAAGGGGTAAATACGATTACTTCGTCGCCCGGATTGAGCAAGCAAAGCAAGGCATTGGCAATGGATTGCTTGGCTCCGGTAGATACGACAATATTTTCGGCTTTCCAGTCCAAGTTATTATCCCGCTTGAGCTTGTCGGCAATGGCTTGACGCAATTCATTGATACCGGCAACCGGCGTGTAATAAGAAAAGTTGTCATCAATGGCTTGCTTGGCGGCATCTTTGATATGCTGTGGGGTGGGAAAATCCGGCTCACCAAAATTCAATTTAATCACTTTATGACCTTGAGCGGCGAGTTCGCGGGCTTTTTTTGCCATTGCGATAGTTTCTGACTCGGCGAGCGCATTTACGCGGTCGGAGAGCAACTGAGCTACTTGGACTAATTCCATTGTTTTTTGATTTTTAGATTACAAATTACCTAATTCAAATTGCAAATTAACAAAGTGTCTGATTCATAAGCAATCAAATCAAAAATAAATCCGTAAAACTTCGCATTTACTTCAAAAAATTCTATTCAACCTCAAAACAATACCAATATTTTGGCTTGTTTCTGTGGTTTTGATCAGCGAATGAATCTTTTTAAGGTTTCTAATCCACTATATTTACAAACAGATCGAGACATACTATACACGCATAGCACGCAGATGAATACAATTTATGATGTTTATAAAAGACTGATTATCAGCTAGTTGTGAGTGCTTATGACTTATGCGCCTTTGTCGGAATCAAAAAAATATTTTCAACTTATTTTTCTGATTGCCAATAAAGTTCGACTCAAGGGAGCTATTTCTAGGCGAATTTGGTCATTGATAGCTAAAATAGCATAGTCTTCTTTTTTGACCAAATGCCTTTCACCGTATAGGACAATGATATAGGAAGCTGAGTTTCCGAGTAGTTTTTCCTCGATTTTTCCTTCAATGATGAGTTTTAAGCCATTTTTAACATCACTTTGCATTTTTCCCAGCAGCATTCGAATCAAAAAGAATATCCCCCCCACTAAGACGATAACTCCGCCAATGATGATATAAGAATTGACTCCTTCTACCATATAAGGTGATAATAAGAGCATCAATGACAATCCCACGCCCACCAAAACAATGAGGGTTTGGGTTGCTGAAACTGCTTGTTTGAGTATTTCAATATCTTCGGGAGATAGTTTTTCTTGTTTTTCCATATTTTGTATAGTATATCTAAAAATCCAACAATGATCACAAAGGAATTAGGAATTAATAATTGGTAATTAGGAATTATTTAATTACCTGATTTTCAATTGATTATGTTTTTAAAAAGTTTACTTTATTTTGTATTTCTTCCAAAATGATGTTTGGTTTTCTAAATATACGCAAAATTAATTGATTTTCAGCTCTAGAAGTTCGATGAGGCGGCTTAAAAACTCCTGAAAATAAAACCAACCATCATTTAACTTCTTTAACTTCGGCAAAGCTCTAGAGCTTTGCCGAAGTTTGAAGCCCTCGAAGTTCGAGAATAAGTCATTTGTATTTTATCAATTTGAAATTTACGGAGAAGTATCATTACTCATAACTCACCCTGATTTGTACTTCGGCATTTCTTCCCTTATCATCACTGCAAGCAATATGCACCAAGCCAAGTTGGGGCTTGAAAAACACCCTTTCGGTAGGGGCGGTGGCTTGGTAAAACTGGTGATTGATATACCAATACACCGTTTTTACTTCATTACTTACTTTACAAGCCAATTGTATTTCGGGCGGATTTTGGCGATCGATGATGTATTCTTTGTCGGTGGTGGGCGAGAGGATGACCGGCGCATCTGTCTCCAGCACGCGCGTACAAGCCGAATTATGGGGGGGAATCCGTTGGGTATTCAAACCTTTGGCTTCAAAATATGCCAACAATTCGGCGGATAAGTTGGGGTAGAATCGTTTTTTCCAGCCTTGTACGGGTTGGCAACTCAGGCAAAAACTGGTTTTTTCGTCTGCACTAACAATTACTTCTTTGAGATGTTGGCATTTTTGGGTACTTGAGGCTAGAGGCAAGTAATAATCAATGACTTGATTGGGGCAAAACTCATTGGGAATCAAACCGCTTTCGGAACAAACCCAACGAACTTTCAAACCTTTGGGAACTTTGAACCAATCATTTTCCGGGTTATAGTCAATGGAATTAAAGACATCGAATAGGAGGGGAGTGGCTACCTCCGCGCCTATTAGGTTGTTTACGCCTTCGCCCGAAAAATTACCCACCCATACCCCAACCGTATAATGGGCATTGTAACCGATGCTCCAAGCATCGCGCCGTCCATAGGAAGTGCCGGTTTTCCAAGCAATTTTAGGAATTCGATAGGTATTTTCAAAAGCTGAAGGCAAATCGGGGCGTTTGGCAGTTGCCAATATTTCGGTAATGGTGTAAGCGGCTTCGGGCGAGATTAATTTAACCGGCGCATTGTTTTTTTCATTTGGCAATAATTTTGCTTTTTGATAATAGCCTTGCCGCGCAAATACCGCAAAGAGATTGACCATTTCTTCCAGCGTAACCCCGCACCCCCCCAAAACCATTGATAAACCTAATTTTTTTTCATCTCGGCTAATTTGCTGAAAATCAGCTTGTTTTAATTTATTGATAAAAGATTTTACTCCTATTTCTTCCAAAGTTTTGACCGCCGGAATGTTCAACGACTGCACCAATGCCTGCTCAACACTTACTTTGCCCAAAAATTGTTTATAAAAATTTTCGGGAGCAAATCCGCTAAAACTACTCGGCACATCGAGCAAAATGGTTTTGGGCGTGATAAATCCCTTGTCTAAACCCAAGGCATAAACCATAGGCTTGAGCGTACTGCCCGGCGACCTAATGCCTTGAATACCGTCGACTTCGCCGGAGTTAAATTTATCCTTAAAATCTGCCGAACCCACATATACTTCTACTTGGCGGGTGCGATTGTTGATGACCAAAACCGAAGCATTGTGAATGTTGAAAACCTCCAAACGCCGAATAAAATTGAGTGTCAGTTGTTGGACTTTTTCTTGTTTTTGCCAATTGAGACTAGTGTATAAAGTAGTACTGTGCGGAAAATTCTTCTTCAAACGATGGCAAAAATGAGGCGCGTAGGCGGGGGCGGGCAGGCGACTGGCTTGCAGGGCTTCCGACAAAGCATTTTGTAAGTTTTTTGGGGGGAATATTTGGCTTTTTAGCAATCTTTTGAGCCATTGATTGCGGGCTTCGACAATCAAATGATTGTTTTTGCCCATCACCAACGAAGTGGGGCGGTTGGGGATAATGGTCAGAGTTACAATTTGTGCCAAACTCAATTGCTGGGGCATTCGATTGAAATAAAACAAAGAAGCCGATTTGATGCCCTCAATATTGCTCCCATAAGGCAAATGATTGATGTAGATTTGTAAAATTTCATCTTTGGAATAATGC
This sequence comes from Microscillaceae bacterium, assembly GCA_025455045.1. Taxonomy (GTDB): domain Bacteria; phylum Bacteroidota; class Bacteroidia; order Cytophagales; family Microscillaceae; genus JALONJ01. Next base: position 10,551 of record JALONJ010000028.1, read on the forward strand.
CACTCCAATTGCAAAGCCCGCCAGATTTCCCAAAATTTGTTGGCGTAGGTTCGGCGTTTAGGCTCAAGCAGGCGTGCGACTTGCATCGTAATAGTCGAAGCTCCCGAAGTCTTTTTAAAATAAAGCAAATTGCGCAAAAAAGCCCGCCCTATGGCTATGGGATTGAAGCCCGGATGATAATAAAAATATTTATCCTCTTTGTAAATCAAGGTTTGCCGCAACTCGGGAATAATCTCGGATAGTTCGGTTTTGAGCCGCCATTTTTGGTCTTTGGTAAGGTAAGTATGCAATACGGTGGAGTCTTGTGCCAATACCACCGGCGAGTAATCAAACCGAGGACGAATGGGAAAAATCCAATCTAAAAGCAAAAAAAAGGCAAAAGGCAACAGCAAAGCCCCCAGAGTATAAGGCAAATTGCGCCTTTGGGTGATTTTGCGCCCCAGATTTTGCCAAGCTTTAAGTCGGGTTATATTTTTAAAAAAAAGAGTAAAACCTTGCGTCAATTTTTGACTCAATCTAGTGAAACCAGCAAATTTAGGCAAGGGGAGTTTATTCATTGAAATTAATTAAGTAATTGATTATCAGGTATTTATATATTTTTAATAGCCCATTCAAATACCTCTATAAAATTATGATTTTCACACTAAGGCGCAAAGTGCTGACCGTGTCCGATTTTGGCAGATTGCCAGATATTTAGTGAATAACTTGAAATTAGAAACTGTCCGAACGATTGTTATTTGGTGATTTTACTTAAAAAGGCGGTTCATCATCTAAGCGAGTAGTGGGCGGCGTATTAAATTGATTCGGATTATTGACTTTACTGCCCAAGGTAATCGGTTTGCTATTGTCAGTCGCACCATTACCACCCAATACATTCAAATTAAAATTATCCAAGTTTTCAAACTTGGTAAATTTACCAATAAACTTCAACTTGACTGTATCAAGCGAGCCGTTGCGATGTTTGGCAACGATTACTTCACCTACATTGGTCGTGGGGTTGCCTTCCATATCTTGGGTAATGCCGTAATACTCAGGACGATATAGAAATAACACAATATCCGCGTCTTGCTCGATCGATCCGCTTTCGCGTAAATCAGACAATTGTGGTTTTTTATCGCCCCCTCGGGTTTCTACGGCGCGGCTCAATTGCGACAGCGCAATCACCGGCACATTCAATTCTTTGGCAATGTTTTTCAATCCGCGCGAAATGGTCGAAATCTCTTGTTCTCGATTGCCGGGCATATTTTTATTGCTTCCGGCGGTCATTAATTGCAAATAATCCACAATAATCATTTGAATATCGTGTTGGGCTTTCAAACGGCGACATTTGGCTCGCAACTCCAAAATAGAAAGTGCCGGAGAATCATCAATAAAAATGGGTGATTCGCCAATTTTGGAGGTTTTTTGATATAATTGATGCCATTCGTGTTCAGCCAAATTGCCGCGTTTTATTTTTTCACTTTCCAATTCAGCTTCGCCCGAAATCAAACGATTCACAATCTGAATTTCTGACATTTCCAACGAAAAAAAGGCAACCGGGTGGCTAAAATCTACCGCCGCATTGCGGAGCAAAGACAGCGAAAAAGCTGTTTTTCCCATCGCTGGCCTCGCCGCCACAATAATCAAATCCGATTTTTGAAATCCAGCCGTAATGCGGTCTAAGTCCACAAAGCCCGTGGGTACGCCCGTTAAGCCGTCTTTGAGGTTTTTGCGGGCTTCGAGTTCGGCAATGGCTTGGCGCATCAAATTATTCATCGACGAATAATTTTTTCGAATATTGCTCTCCGAAATCTGAAAAAGTTTTTGCTCGGCTTGGTCTAATAAATCAAATACATCGGTCGCATCTTCGAAGGCATCACGCTGAATTTCGGACGAAATATTGATTAATTCGCGTTTAATGGCTTGCTCGGTAATAATTCGGGAGTGATATTCAATATTGGCGGCTGAGTTTACGCTGGCGGTCATTCGCATAATGTACGAAGGACCACCAACCAACTCCAATTTACCCATTTTGCGCAAGCGTTGGGTAACAGTCAGCATATCAATTGGCTCAGAATCTGAAAAAAGCTCAAAAATAGCGCGATAAATTTCTTGGTGAGCAATTTTATAAAAACTTTCGGGGCGCAAAATATCAATGACCAAGTTGAGCGCATCTTTTTCAATCATCAACGCACCCAAAACCGCTTCTTCCAACTCCAAAGCCTGAGGCTGAAGTTTGCCGATTGCTCCCGAAATATTTGTGTTTTTGCCTTTCATTTTCTGCCTTAATTCAAATAGTTTGTCTTGCCGATGGCTCGTTTAGTCAAGAATGATGATTCAAAAGACTTATCGTTTGTAATTGCTTGATAATCAATGAGTTACGAATTTAAAAAATCTGGTTTGCGACAAAAATAATTTTGTGGGTGATTAAAAACCGATAAAACAAATAAAAGCCTATAATCATACAGCAAACGTAATTTTTATGGAACGTAATCACAAAGGTAAAAAATTTTGTCGTTTTTTGATTAAGAAAATTATAAAAAAAATCTAATTTTTATAAATAAGGCATAGATAGCAGTTTTTTGAGCGGTGGGTAAAATAATTGTCAGGTAAGAAAAAAAAAGTTTGATAATGCTTGCTTATTACTATTTTTATTCCTAAGCGAAATAAAATTTGGCAAATGAATTTGATGTTATTTTAGTAAATTCACCTAGCTTATATTGGAAAAGTGCAATTTTAAAAATCGTAATAAGCTATAAATTAGAGGTTTATCCAAATTCAATAATTTATCTTTTTATAAAATCTCATTCAAGGTTTTGGCATCGCATCAATTTATATATTAATTGTTTGGGTAAAAATATAATTTTAAAGTACTGATAATCCTCTGATGTATTTTTCCTCCATCGAGGGAGAGGCTCAAAAGCCTCAAATTGTATTTTAGGTTTATAATATAACCGCTAGTCATTTTATAACTCGTTGATTTATAGGCTATTACCAATTTAAAATTATTCTTTATAAGTTAAAATATTGTTAAATTCTAAGATATTCATTCCAATTTTGTTTTTTAATCAAGGGAGAAAACTTTAATTTTGCCTCAAAATTTTGCGACAGATTTTTGCTTTGTTGCCAAAGTTTTGAATTTATAAAAAGAAACCACTTAATTAAGACTTTTTTTGCAATGTATATTTGTAAAATATCCGGTTATATTCCCGAAGTAGTCGTAAGCAATGCGTATTTTACCCAAGTAAATGGCTTGACTGACGAATGGATTTTGGCGCGCACCGGTATCCAAGAACGCCGCAAAGTAAAACCCGGCGAAAACACCAATACAATGGCAGTAGAAGCCGTAAAACTAGGCTTAGATACTTTGCCTTTTGCGCCCGAAGCCCTTGATTTGATTGTCGGTGGTACTTACACGCCCTACGATACTATCCACAGCTTGGCTCACGCAGTGCAAAACTTCCTGAATATCAGCGATATACCGGTAGTGTCTATATCCTCGGCTTGTTCTTCGTTTGTCAATGCAATGGAGATAGTTCAAGGTTATTTTGCGATGAATAAAGCCGAAAAAGCCTTGGTGGTTTTGGCCGACCACAATACGGCTTATAGCGATGACAATGATACGGTTGGTGGACATTTGTGGGGCGATGGAGCTTCGGCTATTTTTGTAAGCAAAACCCGCGTGAGTGAATCCGATTTTTTGGTCAAAGACATCATCACGGGTGGCGCGGGCAATGTAGGCAAAGCCGCCGAAGGAGTGTTTTTGCGCCCCAATGACGAGCGTTTTATGATGAAATACGGCAAAGATGTATTTTTGAACGCCTGTACATATATGGCAAAAGTTACTCAAGATATTTTGACCAAAAACGGCTACAAAACCGAGGATTTAGATTATTTTGTGCCGCACCAAGCCAATTTGCGCATTACCAAAAACGTAGCCCAAACCCTAGGCTTGCCCGAAGACAAAGCCCTTTCCAATATTCAATATTTGGGCAATACCGGCTGTGCCGGTTGCTCTATAGCCTTGTATGAAAATCGGTTTCGGTTTCAAAAAGGTGATTTGATTGCCGTAACTGTATTTGGCGGCGGTTATTCTTATGGTTCTATGTTGTTGGAGGTGTGAGAAAAGTCTTAGGAATTGGGAATTAACAATTAGAAATTAGAAATTATTTAATTACCTGATTTTCAATTAATTATATTTTTAAAAGTGTTACTTTATTTTGTAGCTCTTACTTATCAATACTTCAGGCTTAATATTCATAACTAATTGATATTCAAGTATTTATAAAATAATTAATATCTACCTTTGAAAAATTAGCCCAAGTTAAGAGAAGAATTGAAGGATTGAAAGGCAAAATCTAATTTTGGCAAATATCTTCGTATTTTTGTTTCAAATCAAACAAATATGGGCTATGATAATTTTAAAAAGCTGGAAATGCTTACTAAGAAGTTTCAGCTTTCGGCTAAAAGACTTTCGCTTTTGACCGATATTCAGTTGGTAGAACCGAGTGCTTGGTTGTTGGAAACCTTAGACAAGGCAAAATTGGTTCCGCTACGCAACGAAAAAGTAAAATCGGAAAGGATTGTTTCACCTATTTTGATAGAAATTGCCCAAAAATTTCAAGACAGCGTTACTTTGTTTTCCGGCGAGAATTTAGAAATCAATCCTCAAGAAGATTTAACCGGCGAATGTGACTTTTTCTTTAGCCGCGTTCCCCAAAGTGAATATATCGAGACCCCGATTATTTCTTTGGTAGAAGCTAAAGATGAAGATATGGATTATGGCATCGCCCAATGCGCCGCCCAACTCTATGGGGCAAAGCTTTTTAATGAAATGGAAGGCAAAAACATTCCGATTTTGTATGGTTGCGCTACTGACGGAGTAGAGTGGCGTTTTATGCGTTTTGAGGGCAATGTTTTTTATATTGATACTAAAATTTATACCGATTTGCGAGAAATTTTAGGGTTTTGGCATTATATTATTAAATCATATTTGGACTGAAAGAGATAAATCGTAACTCATTGATAACCAGCTAATTATATATTTTTAAAATCACTGAAAAAATCTTTTTTAAGAAATAAAATTTGTATCTTTGTTACAAGGAAATAATCCACCAAATAAAACCAATTCATTTATGTACACGACCATCAAAGGAGTTTATGAAAACGGGCAAATTACCTTAGACGAAACTCCGCCTGTAAGCCAAAAAACCAAAGTTTTAGTCGTTTTTGCGGAAGATGAAACCAGCCCTAGCGAGCAAAAAGGGGTTAGAATAGGTAGTTTAGCCGGAAAAGGCTACAACATTCCTGATGATTTTAATGAGCCTTTGGACGATTTAAAAGAATATATGTAATGAAATATTTGATTGACACGCAAATTTTAATCTGGACATTAGTTCTTCCGAATAATGTCTTCAATAAAGTATTAGCTATTCTGAAAAATAATCAAATTTTGGTAAGCCAAATCAGTCTTTTTGAAATTGCGATTAAGCAAAAGGTTGGGAAGCTCCCCGAATTGAGTATTGCGATTGAACAACTGGTTCAATTAATCAAAAAAGATGGTTTTACGATTTTAAACCTCAAAGATGAGCATATCAATGCGTATCATTCAATCCCTTTGCTGGCTGACCACCGCGACCCTTTTGACCGCTTGCTTTTAGCCACTTCGCTTTTTGAGCAAATCCCCCTTATTTCAGCCGATGAAAAATTTAAAATGTACTCGTCAATCATTCCTTTGATTGAAAACGCATAAGTACTTGATTATGAATGATTTAGGTGTTTTTTTTAATCGTTGAAAAACTTTTTTAAAGAAATAAAATTTGGATATTTGTTACAATGAAACGGAATTATCGGTTATTTGGGCAATTTGTCATTCCAATTCGCCAAAGGCGCGAGAGGAATCTTAAAGCCTTGATTATCAAATAGTTAATATTTATCGTTTCTCGGAATTACTGAAATTGAGCACTTTTCAGCAAATTGTCGAGATTTTTTTCTTCATTCCTGAAAAGGGGCGAGTCTTCTAATCAATTTTATATTCACTCTTCTTTTCATATTTTCGTATTTTCGTTCCAAAGCCTTTCAAATCCATTATTTGCCAATCAGCCGCCGCAAATATACCAAAAATATAAAGCCAAAACCTACAAAACTAAATGCAGCCAAAGCTACTTTCAAAGTATCCTTTTGCCAATTAATGCCAATAATTGCCCCACAAAGCCCCAAAAATATCATAGCAGCAACTATAGAAGTCATTGTAGTAATCGTATCATTTTTCATAATTTTACATTTTGTTACCTCATCAACTATTTTTATTTAAAAAAGGTTTTAACTACAATCCATCGAGTACTTTGGGCTGTGGGAGGTAATGAATTTGATTTTAAAAGTGTAAAACATTGATTATCAACAAGTTATGAATTTTTAGTTGTTTTCAAATCTTTGAGGTAAAAGGCTATTTTGGCAAGAATGAGGAAGTTGTAATTTTTTTGCATATTTTTACAAACTACTGACAATCAGCACCTTGCAAAAACTCTACAAAGCTCACTAATGAATTCGTTTTTTTTAATTCAACGAAGATTTTTAAATGAATTTAACTCTAAAAATTGGCGGAGTCCCCGAACATTTTAATTTACCTTGGCATTTGGCACTAGCCCAAAAAAAATTTACCCAACAAGCGATTGACTTACAATGGACTGACTACCCGGGCGGCACCGGTACGATGGCTAAGGCTTTGCGCGACCGAGAACTGGATATGGCGGTTTTGCTGACCGAAGGTATTACCAAAGATATACTGCAAGGCAACGCCAGCAAAATTGTGCAAGTTTTTGTAAAATCGCCCCTGATTTGGGGGATTCATACGGCGGCGCAAGCTCCTTACCAATCCATTGCCGAGTTGCAAGGCAAGCGGGTAGCCATCAGTCGAATCGGCTCCGGCTCACATTTGATGGCGTATGTTGATGCTCGCCGCAGAGGTTGGCAACTCACTGACAATCAGCTAGTTGTAGTCAAAGATCTCGCCGGTGCGCGCGCGGCTTTGGCAAATCACCAAGCTGATTTATTTATGTGGGAAAAATTTATGACCAAGCCTTTGGTGGACGCGGGCGAGTTTAGGCGATTGGACGAATGCCTTACTCCTTGGGCGTGTTTTGTGATTGCCGTCCGAGACGAAATACTCGCCCAATATCCCGAGCAAATTCGCCAGATATTGGCAATCATCAAGCAAGCCGGAGCTGATTTTAAGCAAAATCCGCAAGCCGCCCGCCTAGTGAGCGAAAAGTTCAATCTCAAACCTATCGATGCCCAAAACTGGTTTACCACCACCACTTGGGCGAGTGATAACCAAATTCGGAAAAGTGAAATAGAAGAAGTAATCCAGACTTTGTACGAATTGGATTTTGTGCCGGAATTGCAAGCCGTAAACCAAGTTTTGGCAATGGATTGGGTGGAGTTGGTGTAGGGTGGAGTTGGTGTTGATATGGGCTTGTAAAAAGCAAATGGGTTGAGGTATAGGGGCATATTGGATAAATTAACATAGACTTTTTACAACCTTTATTTGAAAATGTATTTTATTAACCTGAAATTTGTACAGAAAAACAACCAAAAGAACTATCATTCAAAATACTTTACATAAACAATATGGGTGTGATTTCGGTATGATGTAAGATACCCTCACCTGATGCTTAGTAAGTTGTGCCAACTACCCTCACCCACCCCCAGCCCCTCCTCGGAGGGGAATTAAATGCCAATTTCGGGTACTTAGGGCGATTATTACTCCCCTCCGAGGATGGGCTGGGGGTGGGTTAGTTTCGTCCGCCTAAATGCTTGTATGAAGACAAATTTTAGCTAAAGATATCCCGAATAAGTACAATTCTTGGTATTAAAAGTCGTGAGTGCATCGAACAAACCTAAGCGTTACATAATTTACATCATACTAAAATCACACCCAGCTATTATTCTGCTAGAAATCAATTAGTTATAAAAATCAAAATAGTTTAGGTTACTATAAAAATTCAAAATACCAAATTTTGAAATTACCATACCATTAATATCATTTTAAGATAGCTTCTTAGAGATGGGTATAAGAGGAGAAGAAAAAAATGATTAACATTAACAAAAATATGGATAAATTTAATGAAAATAATTTGACAGATGAAGATATTATCCTACTTTATCTGTATTTTGATTGCTTTTTTAATAATTCAAAGGATTATGAGAGTTTTATGACAGACAATCAAGTTGTTGTATGGTATAAACAATTAGATGAATTGAATAAATCGAGAGTTTTTGAAATAGTACATAGTAGAGTTATTTCAATTAAAGCTACGGATAGGTTAATGTATAGTTCTGCGCTTATAAACTTTACGGATAAACGATTAGAATATATACAAAATAATAAAACTTTGCATCTTGAAAAATTAGCTATTGAACACCTAAAATTATCTGAAGATATTTATCATAAAGATTTGATGTCTATAATTCAAAATTTGCCTATTAACCAACTTAAGGAATTAATTATTTTTTTAGGAAAATATATAGTTGAATCCAATTGAACACCCCGTTGCACGAAGTTTGAGTTAAGCGGAAACTTCGCACGATAAATGAATGAAAGGTCTCCGACCTTTCCGGCTTTGCCGAGCTGATTTTGATTGCCTACAATCAAAAATAAACACTTGATTATCAGCTACTTACATTCTTAGCCTATCTCCAAGCTACAGCCCACCACACCATAAACCGCTTGAGGCGGTTGGAATGTCAGAGACATTCTGTTTCATTTATCGTGCTAAGTGTCCATTGAACACTTAGCACAACTAGGAGTTTTTCGCTTGCGGCGAAAGCAAGCAGATGCTTTCAAAATCATTGGCACAAGCCGGAGGCTTGCGCCAGTGGGGCGATGCTTACGCCAATAGATGATAACTTACTGATTATCAGATACTTAGTAAATGACTCGGAACTAGAAACTAGAAACTGTCCGAACTATTGATTGTTATTCAACCTTAATTCTAATCAATTGCAGTTTGTTTTGGTCGGGATTTAGCCGCAGGACTCCCACATCGCCATTGCTAAAATTGATAAAGTCGGTTTTGTCGCTGGCTAGAGTTTTGCGTTGCCCAAAATCCAAATCTACATACTTGAGCGTACCTACAGTAGTTTTGAATTTTTCGGGGTAGAATTTATAATACTTTTCGTCGCTATGGTAGGGTTTGGGCGTGATAATAGTGCCTTTTTTATCAATAATCACAAATTCTTGGTAGTATTTATCAATGTTTTCGAGAATGTTATTTTGTTTCAAATCTTTGCGCTTGCATACATCCCACATTACCAGATATTGGTCTTTGCCAAAAGTAGCCATTCGGGGGTGAATTTCGTCTTGATTGGGGGTGTTGGTCAGCCAGACTTGCTTGAGAAGTTTGCCGGTGCTATCTACCTGTAGCCAAGCAATATCCTGGGTGGGGCGGGCTTGCTGGGTCATCATTGGAAATACCCAAGTTTTGTCATTGGGCAACAAATTGCCGATACGAGTACTAAAAATATCTTGGTATTGATACGGACTTGACTCAATATTCAAAGTGTTTTTGCGTACTGCACTACCCCTCGAGAATGCTAAACCGCGTGGATTGGCATCGCCGCTTGCCATCAATACAAATTTTCGCCCATCGTGCATCATTCGCTGGCTAAAACTATGACTTACGCCCCAATCCCAGCCTCCGGCACGCACCAATTCATCGGGGTCTTGGGGGGCTTTCTCTACAATTTTGCCGTTGGCATCTACGATGATGAGCGCATCGCCCTGATGGTCGCCTTTGTCGCCAAAGTCCTGATAAATAGCCAAATAAGCGGCAAAATATTTGCCCGACCAAGCCAAAGTATTTACATTTCTACCCGAAGCATCGGCTACTCGATTGCCTTCTTTGTCCAAATTATCATCACCCAATAGCTTAGTTTCAAAAATTTTATTGCCGGATAAATTGTATTTTGCCAAAAAATATTTGGTATAAGTGCGCCAGTCTGCCTCAGCATCGTATTTTTCTTCTTTGCTAAACAATATAGCCCAGCCATCACTCAGTCCGATGGTGCTAAAAATGCGGGTTTTGGCTAGAGTTACCAAATTGCCCTGCCATTGGTCTTGGGCATCGGTTTTGCGGAGGTGGCAATCGCCGTTTTTGTCTTGCCAAGTAAGCACTGCCCCACCATCGGGCGTAGGCGCGAGGGTGGCTGGGGTATCTTGAAAATAGCCCGAAACGGTTTTGCCACTCAAATCCAATTCATTAATCCGAATTTTGCCATAAAAAGTGCCATCTTCAATGGCATCTATGATGTCGTCATCGCCGATTTCTTGGGCGAGTTTGACTGGAGTTTTGCCATTTTTGTCTGCCAAATCGCGGTTGATGCCTTTTTCAATCAATATTTTGACCAGTTTGATATTGTCTTTCAAAACTGCCAAATGTAAAGCATTTTGATTCTCCAACGATTTGGCTTGCACATTGGCTCCGGCGGCAAGCAGGTTTTGGGCAATGTCGTCTTTGCCCAGCCACACCGCAATCAACAAAGGCGACCAAGTACTGAGTTGCTTGGGCGAATAATATTTGGTGCTTGCCTCTTTGTCTGCCCCCTTTTGGAGCAATAAATCGACCATAGCCGCATTGCCTTGCTCAATCGCCAAGTGTAAAGGCACTAAATTTTGGGTGGAGCGGGTGTTGATGAGAGCTTCTTTTTCTAATAAATACTGCGTGATCTCGAGATTGTTATTTTTGACTGCCAAATGCAAGGGAGTAAAACCGGCTTGTCCTTTGATTTCGGTTTTGGCACCGCCTTTGACCAACTCGCGCACCATTTCTTTTTGATTGAGCTGAACCGCCAAGTGCAAAGGGGTGAACCTGCCCGTGCCTTTGATAGAGTCGGTAATGGGGGTTTGGAGGTTGGGATTGCCTTCTTTTTTGAGCAATAATTTTACGATTTCGAGGTTGTTGGCTTGTACGGCATAGTGCAAAGGTAGCCAACGGGTTTTGGGGTGAGGCTGATTGACCTTTGCCTCATTTTTGAGGGCTTTTTGCACGGCACTAAGGTCATTTTTTTCAAGGGCTTCAAAGAGTTCCAAGTCTTGGGCAAATCCTTGTAGGCTAAATAAACAAAGACATACTAGAGTAAAAAACTTTTGCATAATTTTTTAGGAGATCGTTTGTGTTTTATACGTAAAAAAATAGAAATAAGGATTTAAAACTTTGATATAAGCAGATTTACCAAATTATAAATTGCTTATTATCAAGGGTTTATAAATTTTAAAGCCATAAAAATTAAATTATTTTATCCATTAGCAAAAATCGTTCAAATCTAATCAATAGCAAGGATTGTGGATTGCGGATTTTGCTGATAAATATGAAGTATTTTAAAAATAAAACAAACAAATCAGTTAGTTATAGTTAAAAAAACGAAATATTTTGACAAATAAGTATTTTTTATTAAAAATAAAATTGTATAATTTTTATATTTTTAGAAAGTAAATAATTGTCTGTACCGCAGGTCTGACAATTATTTATTTTCTAAAAATGCTTTTAAATAATTCATAATAAACATTTTATAAAAGTTAAATAACTTTTATTTCTAAAATAAATCTTTTAAATTTATAAATAAAATTTGTATTTTTTTAATAATATTTCAAAATACTCACGTTGATTTAGCAACCCTGCTCCGGGGGCAGGGGGCTTAGAAACTAGAAACTGTCCGAACTATTGAGTTTTAAAAATTTGAAAAATACCTTTTTATTTTGTTTATGGTGTATGGTCTTAGGTTGCTCATATTTTTTTTGTTTTTATAAACTAATCGCCTATTTTGCAAATCTTAATTCAAAATTCTCAAACACGTGAAAACAAGCACCTTCAATATAATACTGATTGGATTGATTTTGGTGATTTTTACTTTGTTGGCTATCAGCGAAAGTTATGAGCCGGAACCGGTGCGTTGGATACCTACCTACTCGTGGCAAGACAAAAATCCTTACGGAAGCTACGCCTTGTATGAACGATTGGCAGATTTGTTTCCACAACAAAGTATTCAAGTCTCGAAACAAAGTTTTTATGAATTGTATCGCATCGAGAACGACGAAAGCGCAAACTTCAACTACTTTGTTATCAATCAAACCCTCAATTTTAATCATATTGATGTCGAGAACCTGCTCGAGTATGTAGAAAGTGGAGGCAATGTGCTGCTTGCCGCCGAAAATTTTGCGGGCAAGCTCGCCGATACTTTGGATTTAGACAACCAGTATATTTCTGTCAATCCTAAAGATTCTATCAACGTAAGTTTTAACTTTCCGATAGTCAATTTAAACAAAAATTATTTTCGCTTTGATGCGGTTAGCTTTGATAGCTATTTTAGCAAATATGACAGCAGTTATACCACCGTGCTGGCGCAAAACGAAAAAAAACAAGCCGTACTACTCAAGCGGGAATTGGGCAAAGGCAATCTTTTTTTGTCAAGCACGCCCAAGTTATTTACCAATTATCACCTACTCTGGGGCAATCAAGCGATGATAAGAGGCGTGTTTGCCCATTTTCCGCAAGAAAAAATAGTATGGGACGAGTACTATAAGTCGGGGCGCGGGGGCGAAACCAGCCCTTTTCGGTTTGTATTGAGCCGAAAATCGCTCAAAATGGCTTTATACTTAGCTATTTTTACAATGATTTTATATGTGATTTTCGAGGGCAGACGCAAGCAAAGAATCATCCCCGTCCTCAGTCCTTTGACCAATCGTACCTTGGAGTTTGTCGAGGTTATTGGCAGGCTTTATTATCAACATCAAGATCATAAAAACATCGCCCAGAAGAAAATCAGCCATTTTTGGGAGTATTTGCGTACGCATCATTATGTACGGAGTGGCGAAATCAACGAAGAAATCATAGACAAACTTGCCGCCAAAACCGGTATGAAAAAAGTAGAGGTACAAGGGCTTTTTCGCTTGATAGAAAGCATCCAAAAAAATCCGCGAATTGCCGAAGCTACTCTGCTAGAATTGAATCAAAAAATTGCGCGGTTTAAAAAGAGCTAGTGATGAGCTCAGAGTGATGAGTTTATAAATCTGAATTATTTATAGGCTGTTTTAAAATCATTTTGAACTATTTTTTACTTTTGATATGAAATTTATAAATTTCAGTTAATTGCTTGATTATCAATTACTTAACCTAGAACTCCTGTCTTTGACACGGCAGGGGGCATCAAAACTCTATAAACAATTATCCTTGGGGCAAGAACAAAATAATGTAAACAATATCTTTTGATAGCATCTTGATTTTCAAGGGATTATAAGATTATTCATTCTACATTATTCACTATTCATTGCCTTAGCATAATTCTTGCGTAAAATTGATAAAATTTGAAAAAAAGATGAAAGTTTTTAGTTTTTTAGGAATATTGATTTGTTTAGGATTATCGGCAATTGCCCAAACTGCCGAAGACTACGCCGAAACCGGTTACAAATACGCCTATGAAGGCAACTATGCGTTAGCTCTCAAAAACTACGACAAGGCTATCAAAACCGACCCGCGCTTTGCCAAAGCCTATTATAACCGCGCCCACGTCAAATACGACCTACAAGACTACAAAGGAGTAGTAGAAGATTGTCGCCGCGCTTTGGAAATCAACCCCAATTTGATTGATGCTTATTTTAATATGGCTGTTGCCAAATATCAATTAAAAGACTATGAAAGTGCGATTGGCTATTTTGACAAATCGCTACAGTACAAAACTCAAGACGGCGAAACCTATTGCTGGCGAGGTATGGCAAAGTTTAAACTCAATCGCAAAGCTGAGGCTTGTCAAGATTGGCAAACTGCTCGAAGTTTGGGCAACTCGTATGTCAATTCCTACCTGCTCAAATACTGCGAAGAAGAAGGCGGAGTAGAACCCGGCGGTAAAAACTAGCCGCTTTATTTCTTAAAAAATGTTAAATGCTTGTTTTATTGTTTAAATAAGCCTAACTTGTGGTCAATAACATACTATCTTATATTTTTTTGATATACTTCAAGTTTATTTTTTGAATATCCGTACAGACAATTATTTATTTTCTAAAAATGATTTCAACTAATTGATAATAAACATTTTATCAATAGTTCGGACAGTTTCTGATTTCTAGTTCCGATTTTTTTGTTAAGTGCTTGATAATCCTCCAAAGGCGGACACGGTCAATTAGTTACAAGAAATATTTGAAATAGCATAAATAGCTGATAATCAATTGCTTATAAAAAATGTCCGAAGTATTGTTTATAAAAGTTAAATGAATTTTATTTCTAAAATAAATTTTTTAAATTCATAAATAAAATTTGTATTTTTTTAATAATATTTCAAAATATTCACGTTAAAGTAGAGATAATTTATTGATTTTCAAATACTTAGCTTATTGCTTGCTTTAGGTTAGAAACTACGCGAACTATTGTAATGTTCAATCCCCAATTCCTACAACACAGATGAATAGAAATAATATCGGTTTTTTTCTTTAAATTTAAAATACTTTTGTATTTGAATGAAATCAAGAAACCGATGAATAAAAATTTACAATATTATAAACCCCTGATTATCAGCATTTTATGTTTATTTTCTTACTTTCCTACCCATTCCCAAAACATCAACATCAAACGCTATTTGAAAGAAGCCGACAATTATTTGAGTATTTTGGATTTTCAAACGGCTTTGTATGGCTACCAAGAAATTTTGAAAGTAGAACCCGAACATTTAGAAGCTAATTTTAAAGCCGGTTTTTGTTTTTTACACGCAACCCACCGCGAAAAGGCTTTGCCTTTTTTGCTCAAAGTGCATAAGTCAGCCATTGCCTACTCAAGCAATATCCAAGATTTGATGACTCCGCACCCCCAATATATCAAGCCTTTCAATTTTTTGTTGGGTGAGGCTTATCATTTCAATAATTTATTCCGTGAAGCCACCAAATACTACGAACTCACCAAAAAAGAATATCTCACCCAACAATCTGACCCCAAAAACCTCAAAGACAAGAGTTTGCAAAAAGAATTGCTGGGCAAAATCCGCGAATGCGAAAAAAAAATCAAAGAATGTAAATTTGGGACAAAATATATCAGCGAGCCGGTCAATTCGCAAATTACCAACATAGGGGCTACCATCAACAGCAAAACCGGCGATTATGCGCCCGTTATTTCGGCAGACGAAAACATTTTGGTATTTACCTCAAGGCGCGAAGGCTCAATTGGCGATGGGGTAGATAGGCTAGACGGGCAACCCTACGAAGATATTTATATTGCCACCAAAAAAGCTGGCAAATGGACTGTCCCCAAAAACGTGGGCAGACCCATCAACTCCAAATACCACGATGCTTCTATTGCTATCTCGGCTGATGGAAAGCAACTCTTTATTTATCAAGACAATAATCGCGGTACGGGCGATATTTTTACGGCACGCATCAACCCTGACGGCTCGTGGAGCAACCTCAAAAGTATGGGTGATAACATCAATACCGAGTTTCACGAGCCTTCGGTCTCAATATCGGCTGATGGCAAGACGGTGTATTTCTCCAGCAATCGTCCGGGCGGGTTCGGCGGTTTGGATATTTATATGAGTCAAAAACAAGCCGAGGGCGAATGGGGCGAAGCCATCAATCTCGGCGCAAGCATCAATACCGAGTATGATGATGACGCGCCATTTATTAGTTTTAGTGGCAAACACCTCTATTTTAGCTCGCGGGGGCATAGCTCGATGGGCGATTTTGATATTTTCCGAGCTACTTTTGAGCAGGGTAAATGGGGCGAACCCGAAAACTTAGGCTTCCCCATCAATACTGCCGACAACGACATCTACTTTGTACTATCTGCCGATGAAAAAACCGGCTACTATGCCTCTGCCAAAGAAGGCGGCTACGGCGGCAAAGATATTTATGTTATCAAAATGCCCGAACCGATTCCGATAGCCGAAATCGCCAAAAACGAACCCGAAATCCGGCTCACCCCACCCAAAGTAGAGCTAAGTGGCGAAACCCTAACCCTCAATCAAAAGCCTAGACTGACTTTGCGTGGCACTATCCGCGACAAAATCACCAAACAGCCTTTGGAGGCAAATATCAATTTGAATGAGCTAATATCGGGCGAAAAAATCCAAGATTTGGTATCGGAAGTGGAGAATGGGCATTATGCTTCCAATCAAGTCAATTGGTGGCAAAAATACATTATTTCGGTGCAAAAAGAGGGTTATTTATTCCATTCCGAGAGTTTTGGTACGCCCCAAGAAGCCAACAAAAACGAAGAAGTAGTCATCGACATCGAACTCGAGCCACTCAAGGTAGGCGCGAAAATCAACTTAGTCATCTTTTTTGATTTCGATAAAGCGCACCTGCGCCCCGAATCCAACAACGAACTCCGCCGCCTGCTCAACTTTATGCAAAAACACCCCAGCGTAAAAGTGGAAATTGCCGGACATACCGATAACATAGGCACCGACCAAAAAAATATGATTCTCTCCGACCAACGCGCCAAAGCCGTAGTAGATTACCTTTTGGACAATCAGATACCCGAAGAACGTATGCGCTATGTAGGCTACGGCTTCCACAAGCCCATTGCCCTCAATCAAAATGCTGATGGCTCAGACAACCCCCAAGGACGACAAATGAATAGAAGAACGGAGTGTATTGTAACGGCGGTGAAGTGAGGTATTTTTAGGATTTATTTTTATAAACTATTGATTATAAAGCCTTTATTAATCAATACTTCGGACAGTTTTTGTAAGTAATTGACAATCAACAGGTTGTGCTATTTTAACGTGAATATTTTGAAACATATTGAAAAAGTACAAAAAATTAAAGTTTTAAAAAGACAATCCAAAATCTCCCCAAGCCATCATCCTGCGTGGAACTTTGTTAAATTGTTACCTCTTAGGATTTTTCTGTAATAAATTGAATATCAATGAATTGTGCTTCTCCCCCTCTTTCGGATGGGGTTGGGGGGAGGCTGAAAAAAATCCACAAAGTTCCACGCAGGATGACGTAGTTGTGTTATTTTTATTGGTTCAGTTTTTCATTAACTAATTGGTTATCAGTATTTTATATATTTCTACAAAAATCATATTAAATATT
>JALONJ010000352.1 GCA_025455045.1 Microscillaceae bacterium
AACTGTTTAATATTTTTTTTAGCTCTAATGCAACGCCTTCCGTTCCTAAAGTAGCAACGGCAAGCGATTACGAAACGGTCAAAGATGCTTTTTTGCTAATGCAAGCAGAAAACGCTAGAATTGAACGGCAAAACCGCGCTTTGTTGTGGATGTACAATTTCATTTTATCTAAAGTGGATTGCAAACATCCGTTTTATCAAGATGATAAAAGCATTAGTAAAACTGATTACCTCAAAGAATACAAAATGTTATTCAAAAATGGCGATGATACTTGTTTGGTAGAGTAGGGGAGTAGCTATTATTTTAAAAATCTATAACTAATTGATAATCAGATGTTTGACAAACCAATAAACTATACAACCGAAATAAGCCACAAAAAAACCATCAAGGAGATTCTTGTTTTATTGAATGACTTTGATTGTCAAAATATTACGGTCAATGAAAACCAAATTAGTTTTGAGATGCTCAAGCCGGAACGCGCATTGGTAGATATACCAGTCAATTATTTGGGCTTATTGGCAAGGCTCAAAAAATCAAACATTCCACCGAAATATAAAACCGAAACTCAAGCCAAAAACATTATTTTCCGCACCCTCAAAAACTACATAATCAATCAGTTTGAAATGCTCCAAAATGAAGCAATGCAAAAGCAAAGCGCGTTTTTTATTCACAAAATACAAGCGGCTGATAATCAGACTATTGAAGAAAAATTTATTCAATTAAAGAACTCAAATTTATTACAATGAAAGTTACCATTGAGAAAAACGGCGACAACCTTAAAATAGAATATGACCATATTGAAGATTGGCGTATTCTTGAGTCTATGCTGTTTGATGCTTTTCTTTGGTCAATTGACCAAGACCAATTAATAAAATGCAAAAAAGCTGATTATATTCATAGTGTAGTAGATTACTACGAACAAGTTGGAGATTTATAAACAATAGAACAATTAAATTAAAAATGAAACAATTACAAATTATTGGCAACTTGGGTCAAGATGCCATATTACGCGACTATCAAGGTAAAAAATTTTGCACCTTCACGGTTGCCATTGATGAAAGTTACAAAGATGCCAACGGCGTAAAAACAAAAAAAACGGATTGGATAAGTTGCACGACCGAAAAAACTAATCTAGCGAAATTCTTAACCAAAGGCACGAAGATATTTGCCGAAGGTAATTGCAAAGCCGAGAGTTACCAAGACAAAGAAGGCAAAACCCGTGTCCAACTCAAAATGAGTTGTTACAAAATTGAGTTATTAGGCTCGCCCGATAAGCCGGAGACTTCGCAAGCCCCAACTCAAGCCCAAAATCAAACAACCGAAAACGGAAACCAAGATGACTTCCCATTCTAAAGTTGGACATTTGCGCGACTTACTCGCAAAATTACCCCGAAAATACTTTAACCAATGGCTTGCTGACAACTTCAGCGAGCATTGCCTAGATATGTTGGGTGTGTGGGAAAATGAAACCTTAGAAGCCGAAATAAAAACCGTAGAAAATCTATTCAAAGAACAAACTAAGTACATTATTATTTACAAATCATTTCGGTATGGTGATTTAGAGGAGGATTTCCAATTAGGTTATGACAATGAGACCCAAAGAAATGCCGAATTTGATAGGCTCAAAACCCAACTCTTGGCGAGTAAAGATTATGAGTTAGGTACTTGCAACGATAAAGAATTGCATTACGATAGCCCGGGCGGTAAGTGGAGTTATTATATAGGCAAAGGTAGTTACACTTACTTTATTACTGATACTATAGATAAGATTGTAATATAAATCATTGATAATCAAATGGTTGTAAGAAAAAAAAAGAAGCGCAATAATTGGCAAAACGCCTACAAATACCGTTGTTTTGTCAAGGTCGGTAATCAAGAATTTGTAAGTTATGGTTACAGATTCCCGATTCGTAACCTCAAAAAATTTGCGGAGTTTTTAGACCAAAAATTCCCCGATTGGCGGTTTTTCAATGTGTACGACAGTAGGAGCGGGGCGCAAATTGCGAGCTTCACGAAGTACCGCCGACCGACCCGCGCCGGAGTGTAGCCTTGCAATCAACTATTGAACAATTCATCAAAAATCGACAAACTAAGCAAAATTTTAGCTAAAGTTTGCAAGTGAAAAAAAAGTTATTTAAAATTGCATTGCCACGAATTAATATACGTTTTATTTTAAAGCACTATAGGAGTCCATTGCACTATAGTACCCAAAAACTTTATTTTCTTTAATGGACTTTTTCCGCAAGGAATTATGTGCTTTAATTATAACGTTTTAAAAACCGTGGCAAGTTTGGGTTATAGTGCAATGGACTTCTATTTTTTTTAGTCCAAGAAACCAAGCCCTCAATAATCAAAGCCGAAAATACTTACATTATTTTCGTACAATCCCAAGTTTTTCTATTTAACATAAAAAAACTTACTGTTTTTCAGAAATTAAAAACTTTAGGATTATTAATAATCTGAAAATCAATAAGTTACCTTAATAGGTTTACTATCGTCAGCATTATAATATATATTATGTTAAGTAAAAAATTAGATATTACCACGCACCTGAAATCTCTACCTTGCCTATTGTGAATATTCATTCTGTAAAAAATTAAATTGGAATTTAAGGAATTCACTGTTTATATATTTTTCAAATTTTTTTGAAAGACTTAAGCTGTTTTGGAATCTTTCCTAAATAATTGGCAATCAATAGGAAAATAAATACAGGGCGAAGATTCAAAAAAAAGCCTCTCTCCCCTCTCAAAGGAAATAGCTGGGGCTGAAATTAATCAAGCTCTTGCTATTCATAAACTATTGATTATCAGATGCTTATAAAAAAGAACCGCAAATTTGCAGCAATTCCTACTATGGATAAATGCCTGATTATCCTCCAAAGGCGGACGCGGTCAATGAGTTATAAAACTTTTATTAAATCATAAAACCCTGATAATCAGATAGTTATAAAATAATCGTGGTTCAATCGTTAATTTGGGGATTGAGTCCAAACCCTAAGGGTTTAAATAATCTTGAAAAATTACTATGAATTAACCAAATTAACGACAGAGCCATAATCGTTTACCCACACATATAATTCTTTGATAATCAATGAGTTATATGTGTCAAAGTGGGAATTACTGGCAAATTTGCTTCTTTACTTATTTATGCGGATATGTTAGACAGCCTGCGTTACAATTTTCCCGAAAAGTGACTAAAAAGGATAAATTCCCTGAGAATTTACAAAACTCACCATCACCATTCAAAATCATTTAAAAATTGTACTTTTCTAATATTTTTAATTTTAAAATACGTTTTGCTTTATGAAATATAGAAAAAGTACAATTTATTTATTTAGTAAGTACTTGATTATCAGCGTGTTAATAAACGATTTGCTTACCAAAAATACCAATACAAGCTCACAATCATTGCCACTACTATACTTGCGCCAACGCCAAATTTGGTATCTACTCTAAACATTTTGGCATCTATTTCCAAGCCTTTTTTGCTGGGTTTGAGATAGCCCAAAACCACCATCACCGCCACACAAATCAAGAATACCCAGCCCATTCGATTGATAAAAGGAATGTAATCCAAATTGTAGTGCATCCACAAAGCCATCAAAAATCCGCCAACAATAGCAAAAATTGCTCCCTCTGAATTGGTTTTTTTCCAGAAAAAGCCCATTATAAACGCCGCAAACACGCCCGGCGATACCAAACCGGTCATTTCTTGAATAAATTGAAAACCGCCTTTTTTGTCAATGCCCATATACGGCGAAATAAAAATGGCAATAATCATAGCCACCAAAATTGTAATGCGCCCTACCCACACCAATTGTTTTTCATCGGCTTCGGTATGGAGGTATTTTTTGTAAATATCTAAGGTAAAAATAGTCGATATACTATTTGCCTTGCCCGCCAACGAAGCCACCACCGCCGCCGTAAGTGCCGCAAATGATAAACCTTTTAAACCGGTAGGCAGCAAATTGAGCAATACCGGATAAGCATTGTCTTGGCTCAAAACTCCGGCACTGTCGAGCATTTCTTTTTGAAACAAGCCTTTTTGATACAAAGTATAAACCGCAATGCCGGGTACAGTAACAATAATGGGCATCAAAATCTTAAGAAAAGCAGCAAACAAGATACCCTCGCGGGCGGTTTTGAGGTCGGCACCAAGCGCACGTTGGGTAATGTATTGGTTACAACCCCAATAATTGAGATTGACAATCCACATTCCGCCCACTAAGACAGCAATTCCGGGCAACGCCATATAATGTTTATGTCCTTCGTTGAAAATCATATGAAAATGGTCTTCTGAATTTTTGGTCATTTGGGCAAATCCTTCCCAAATACCGCTCCCGCCATACTGTTCGGCAACTAGATTTAAAGCCAAATACGTGGTAGCCAAACCGCCAATAATCAAGAAAACGACTTGAATCACATCAGTATAGCCAATTACTTTCATTCCGCCAATGGTAATAAAAACAGCAAAAATCGCCAAACCCCACATACAAAGCGTAAAATCAAGCCCCGAAATGGTCGAGACCGCCAAAGCCCCCAAAAACAAAATAGAGGTCAAATTGACCAACACATATAAAAACAGCCAAAAAATCGCCATAATCATACTCACCGTGCTGTTATAACGCTGATTTAAGAACTGGGGCATTGTAAAAATATGGTTTTTGAGGTAAATGGGCATAAAAAATATCCCTACTACCAACAAAGTAGCCGCCGCCATCCATTCATAGGTCGAGATTGCCAAACCCATCGAGAAGCCATTGCCCGACATACCAATAAACTGCTCGGCAGAAATATTGGAGGCTATCAGAGATGCCCCGATTGCCCACCAAGTCAATGAACCTTCGGCAAGAAAAAAATCTTTGGTGCTGGCGGTTTTACTCTGTTTGAGGCGATAAATCCAAATTCCGTAGCCGGAGACCACAATGAAATAAAAGAAAAATACTAAGTAGTCCAAACTTTGCATAAGTTGTTAAGTTTTAGTTATGAGTTTTTATTGTTAAATTTAATAGTTTCTAGTTTCGAATTTTTTATTTTTAAACTTGGATTGTGTGCCACAGTCCAAATATAATTGATATTTATTCTCATTCCTCACTTCTCGTTGCTCACTCCCCGATTCTTGCTCCTCTCCCCTCTCCCCTCTCCTACTCTCTCGTGCTATCCTTAATCTAAATATCACAAATCTGCACGGCTTTTTTGAGCGAAGCCAATTTGCCCGAAGTTTCCGAAGGAGTAGGAATAAACTCCTGCCCGATAAAGCCCTTATAACCGGTTTCTACAATGGTTTTCATAATCAAAGGATAATTCAACTCCTGTGTTTCGTCAATTTCGTGTCTGCCGGGTACGCCGCCGGTGTGGTAGTGGCTGATGTAAGGGTAGTATTTGCGAATGGTGGCAATTACATCGCCTTCCATAATTTGCATATGGTAAATGTCGTACAAAAGTTTAAAATACTCCGAGCCTACCATTTCGCACAGCACTACGCCCCATTCGGTGTGGTCGCATTGGTAGTCTTTGTGGTCGACTTTGGAGTTGAGCAACTCCATCGAGAGCGTGATTTTGTACTTTTCGGCGGTTTTGATGATTCTTTGCAGTCCTTTTTTACAATTTAAAAGTCCTTCATAATCGCCCATTCCGGCGCGATTGCCCGACAAACAAATCAAGTTTTTGATGCCGGCTTGGGCGGCTTTGGGCAGCAAATCTTCGTAAAATCCGGCTAAGGCATCGTGATTTTTAGGGTTGCTAAAAAAATTGGTCAAGCCAATACCTTGCGGATAAGTCCCCCACCCCATTGCACACGTCAAATCGTATTTTTTGAGAATTTGCCATTCTTCGGGTCCGGTAAGTTCAATCGATTGCAGACCGATTGCTTTGGCTGATTTGCACAAATCTTCAAATGGAATAGATTGATAACACCAACGACAAGCCGAATGATTGATTTTGCCTTTCAGTTCGGGTTGAAGGGCATTTTCGGCGGCTTCAATCCTCGTCAATAAAGGATTTGCCAAAGTAAGTGAGGTTGCCAGAGCGGTATTTTTCAAAACTTTTCGCCGATTCATATATTTATCAAATTTAAAAATGTATTAATTTAGGAATGAATAGTGAATAATGTAGAGTGAATAATTTTTTGATTGCTTGAAAATCCGCCAAAAAAAATATTGTTTATACTATTTTTTTCTTGCTCCTTATAGAAAATAAATTAAAAAAAATCTAAGATTAAGTCAATAATTTGTAGCAAATAATTTTATAAACTCTTGATTATCAGGATATTATTAAATTATTAAAAAACAAAAAAGTAAATTTAGAATATTATTGCAAATAACCTATACAAGCCCAAATTTTAATCGAAAAATTAATTTTTTTACCAAATAATTGATTGACCTCAAGCAGTAACCATTGGTAGAACTTCGCATTTGCAGTTTTTAAGCTCTATGGACTATTTTGGATAGATTGTGAATTAAATTGCTGATAATCAAGGAGTTATATAAAATACAGTTATTTACCAATTTTCAGGAAAATTGTAACGCAGGCTGTTTAGCTCGTCTTGTGAAAGGCGCATTTCAAATTTACGCATTTCTTTTGCCTCACCCTGTCCTCTCCGAAGGCTAATCTCCCTACAGAATTTTAAAGTGCTGATAATCAATCACTTAACTATCATTATTTTTAATTGGTGTAGTAATTGATAATGCTCA
>JALONJ010000353.1 GCA_025455045.1 Microscillaceae bacterium
TTTTGCTTGGTAATGTTCAGAATCACTGAAAAGCGAGAGCTTTTCAGAATTCAATGGAATTCCTAAAGGCAATTCCTGAAAAGTGGTGAAGATCCAAAATAAAATAATAATCACCTGATTCATTAACAAAAACAAAATAGTGTAAACAATATTTTTTGATAACCTATTGGTTTTCAAGCAATTAAAAACTATTCATTCTACATTATTCATTAGTCATACATCTTTAACATACATCATAATATAAATTATAGCAACTATGGCAAATTTACCACAATTTACGCTAGGGATTGAGGAAGAATACCAAATCATTGACCCGCAAACCCGAGAGCTTCGCTCGTATATTCAAAAAATTTTAGATGACGGCAAAGTCATTCTCAAAGAGCAAATCAAGTACGAAATGCACCAGTCGGTGATAGAAGTAGGCACCAATATTTGTCGAAATATTGACGAAGCACGCCAAGATGTAACGCATTTGCGGCGGGTAATTGCCGAATTAGCCGGTAAGCAGGGCTTGGCTATCGGGGCGGCAGGTACACACCCTTTTTCGCGTTGGCAAGACCAAGAAATTACGCCCCACGAGCGTTATTATGCGATTGTGAACGAAATGCAAGAAGCGGCGCGCTCCAACCTTATTTTTGGTTTGCACGTCCACGTGGGCATCGAGAACCGCAAAATCGGCTTGCATTTGATGAATACCATTGCCTATTTACTGCCACATATATTTGCTTTGTCGACCAACTCGCCTTTTTGGGAAGGGCGCAACACGGGCTTCAAATCGTTTAGAGTCAAGGTTTTTGACAAATTTCCGCGCACCGGTTTGCCCTATTCTTTTGATTCTTTGGCAGATTATGATGGGTATATTGACCTCCTCATCAAAACCAAATGTATTGATAATGCCAAAAAAATATGGTGGGATTTGCGCTTGCATCCTTTTTTCGATACCATTGAGTTTAGAATGTGCGATTTGCCGATGTTGGTGGACGAAACCATTGCCCTTGCCGCCCTGATGCAAGCCGTAGTGGCCAAAACCTACAAATTGATGAAGGCAAACCTGTCTTTTCGGTCTTATAGCCGGACTTTGATTAATGAAAATCGCTGGCGAGCTTCGCGCTATGGCTTAGATGGCAAATTGATTGACTTTGGGCGCGAAGAAGAAGTAGATACGCGAGCTTTGATTTATGAATTGCTCGACTTTGTCGATGATGTGGTCGATGAATTGGGCTGTAGGCACGAAATCAACTACATTCCCAAAATCCTAGAAAATGGTACCGGAGCCGACCGCCAAATCAAAGTATTTGAAGAAGGCGGGAAAGATATGAAAAAAGTAGTGGATTATATCATTCAACAAACCAATCAAGGCTTGTTTTGAGACGTTGGCAATGGGGGCGCATTTCAAATTTACGCATTTCTTTTGCCTCACCCTGCCCTCCCCGCCTCGGCGGGGAGGGTGATAGGTAGTAAATTTGAAATGCACTCTTGGGAATGAGTTAATCCGCCAGAGGCGGACAAGTTGTAATACATTGATTAGCTATTATTTAGATGAATTACTATTTTTAAATGCAAAAGTTAAAACATTTATTTTTACAAGCATTTAACGATTTTTTCAAAAAAGTATATTTTCACTTAACTTAAGTATTTGATAATCAATTAATTATAAAAATATCACCTTATTTTAACCTTTGCGATGACGGGTTTTACAAAGGCATTTTTACAAACTTTTGCTTGGCAAATTGCGGGGCTATCGTAGCCACAAACGCTTGCAATTCGAGTTCATCTTTGCTACTAAAAAACTGATAATCAGGCACTTGCCGACTATCCGATTTGAGAGCGTGGTGTTGCAACACAAGCAAGGTATGGCGAGCTACGGCTATGGCGGGATTGATGACTTGGGCTTGTTTGCCGATGATTTGCTCAATAGTGGGTATCAAAAACGGATAATGTGTACAACCCAATACGATTTGGTCAACGCCCTGTGCAAGCATCGGGTTTAAATACTGACTCAATAAATCATAGGCTTGGGGTGAATCGGCTTTACCGGCTTCGACCAACTCGACCAAACCATAACCAATTTGTACCCAAACCTCCACGTTTTGGGCGTAGCGATTGCGGGTATTTTTAAATTTTTCGCCTTTGAGTGTGCCTTGGGTGGCTATCACGCCCACTTTGCCGGTTTGGGTAAGCAAAGCCGCCGGTTTGATAGCCGGTTCAATCCCAATAATGGGCAAATTGTACCGCCTGCGCAACTCGCTAATAGCGGCAGAAGTAGCAGTATTGCAAGCGACAACCACCAATTTACAATCTTTCTCGAGCAAAAAATCAACAATTCGAGAACTCAAATCAACGATTTCGGAAGGGCTTTTTTCACCATAAGGACAATTGGCACTGTCGGCATAGTAGTACATTGATTCGGAGGGCATCAATTTTATCAATTCTTGCCAAACCGACAAGCCGCCCACCCCCGAATCAAATATACCAATCGCTTGATTATTCATATATCAATGGAATGAATTTGAAGATTTGTTGATTGGGAGATTTTTTGACGTAATGAAATGATAGATTAAAATTGTAAATTATTCGCAATTCATTGATTACCAATTGTTTAGCAAAAAATGAGATTAAAAATTAAAAAACCAACAAACTATCTAAACGAATGATTTTTCAAACTTTGATGACTAATTCACTGATTTTGACTTCGATGAGTTGGGCAAGATCTTGGGGGCAGTTGAGGTTCAAAACTTTGGCTTTGACCATTTGGCGAAGGGTCTTATCTACTTCATAGCACTCGAGGCAATGGTTGCAGGTGGCAATATGATGATGCACAAAATCGGCTTCTTCGGGGGTAGCCTCGCCATCAAGTACGATTTGCAAGACTTGCAAACACTCATTACACGAACTACAACCCATCTGTTTGGAGGTTTCGGCGGATTTTTGTTGATTTGTTTCCATAAAATTTCCCTGATAAAAATTTACCATTCAATTAATAGCTTTATTTATTTGGTTCTTTTAATATTGATTCAAAATAGCTTATCTTTCTAAAAAGTCGTAATTCATTGATAATCAAGTGGTTATATTTATCCTCAGTGTTCTATCACTCATCACCTATCGGTCTGAATGTTTATAATAATCGCTTAGTTTTTCTTTCAAAAGATTGCGGGCGCGGTGCAGGCGCGAGCGCACAGTGCCAATCGGTATATCCAAGATTTTCGCCATTTCTTCATACGTAAATCCTTCAATATCGCAGAGAATAATGACAGTGCGAAAATCAACCGGCAAAGCATTTAAAGCATTTGCCACTTCATCGCCAATCATATCTTGCAATACATCTACCCGTAGGTCGGTAGTCATACTTGCTTCGGCATCTTCGGAGTTATAAACCTGCTCTACTTCTTGGTAATCAACTTTGGAAGGCTCTTTGGTTTTTTTCCGATAGTCATTGATGAAGCTGTTTTTTAGTATTCTAAACAGCCAAGCTTTGGCATTAGTTCCTTTTTGAAAAGATTCGATAAAGCGAAAAGCTTTCAAATAAGTGTCTTGCACCAAGTCTTTGGCATCATCTTCATCTAACGTAAGGCGAAAAGCGAAGTTGTACGCCGCCGTGAGCAGTGGCATAAATGATTCGTTGAAGATTTGATTTTTTTCCTTTTCGGAATAAGGTTGAGCTAGGTTACTCATCGATTATTGTATGGTGAATTTTAATTGATTAATGAGCTGATGATTATATCAATTATCTTAAGCCGATTTTGCCCAATCGCTTAGATAAAGTAATACTCATAAATTTGCTTAATAATGAATAGTGATAATGTAGAATGAAGATTTTTTAATTACTTGAAAACCAATAGGTTATCAAAAAATATCGTTTACATTATTTTTTTCTTGTTACTCATAAAACAATACTTCATCTTGAATTCAAGCATTGAGATTTTGTAACTAGTTGATTATCAAGGTTTTATAAAATTTTAAATTTTTATATAACTACTTCATTTTCAAGCGGTTAGTTCTTAACTCGGAACTAGAAACCAGAAACCCAACGAACTATTGTATAAAAAGCAAAAGTAAGAAATAATGTTCGGAAAATTGATGCTTGAGATTTTTTTGCTTGAGTTTTTAAAATCATATCCGCTTTTTGTGTAATAAAAGCAATAAAACTAAAAAATCATAACTATTTGATTATCAATTATTTACAATTATTTACTTACCCTTATCGAGCAAAACAATACAAGCGGGTTGGTTTCAGTTTATCAGTTTCCGGTTGCTAAATATAATGCGGAGAAATATTTGTTGGGGTGTATTGAAATGAATGTTTTTCAAGTTTTTGTCTAGCAAAATTCAAATTCACGAGCCGGTTTTTGGCTCAACTCGAGTTAATGTTCCGTTAAACTTGGGCTAAATTTTTTTGAAAATATACTTTTACCGAAATTTGCGTTTAATCATTACAATCGGATAAACTAGATAAACTGAATACAAAATATGAAAAAATTGCTTTTTGTGCTTTGGGGGCTTAGTTTGTTTGCCCTCAATGGATTTGCCCAAGGAATCATCAAATTTGAAAAAACCGACCACAACTTTGGCTCCATCAAAGAAGAAAATGGTCCGGCACAAGTTTCGTTTGAGTTTACCAATACCGGCACTTCGCCACTTACCGTTACCAATGTCCAACCTTCGTGCGGCTGTACAACCCCCACTTGGACCAAAGAAGCCATTGCGCCCGGCAAGACCGGCATCATTACCGCTTCTTATGACCCGGTCAATCGCCCGGGTCGCTTCGACAAAACCATCAATGTATATACCGATGGGCAACCCAATCAGTTGGTCTTGCGCATTATGGGCGAAGTAATTCCGCGTCCTCGGGGCATCAATGACTGGTATCCCAATGAGATAGGCAGTATTCGCGTGGTCAATCGCAATGTTTATTTCAATCAAGTGTATCACGATGGTAAAGCCACCCAAAAACTGACTTTTTATAATCAAAGCGCCAAACCCATCACCATCAATGTAGCCCAAACTTTGACTTCTGCCCCCAAACATATTTTGTTGGAAATTCCCAAAAATGTAATCCAGCCACAAGACTCAGTCCAAATCCAAGTTACTTTTGATGCTACCAAACAGTCGGACTGGGATTATGTATCTTCGCAAGTAGTTTTTAATACCGATGACAGCAACCAACCGATGAAGCTGTTTTATATCGGGGGCAATGTGGTCGAGAACTTTGGCAATATCACCGCCCAAACCAAATTGCCACTTATCAAATTTGACCGCACACGCCACGATTTTGGCAAAGTAAACCAAAATACGAACAACACTACTACTTTCAAACTGATTAATGAAGGCAATGCTCCTTTGATTATTCGCAAAACCAAAGCCTCTTGCGGTTGTACTGCCGGTCAGCCCCAAAAAACCACCCTTGCCCCGGGCGAAAGCACCAATATTGATGTAACTTTTGCCAGTGGCACGAAACAAAACAAGCAAAATCAGACCGTAACCATCATTAGCAACGACCCCGCCAACCCACGCACTACGCTCTATATTGAAGCCGATGTGATAGCTCCGGCGGGTGAAATCAAATAATTGCTGGGCAAAAAAGATATTTACACAAACCCTATAAAATCATTTAATCAATTGATAATCAAGGGTTTAACAACAAACGACCAAAGTTTATATTTTGGTCGTTTTTTATTTTTGTTAGACTTGAATGGATAATTGCCGATTTTCTCGGATATTTGATAATTCAATAGTTCGTAGAGTTTCGAGTTCTGAGTTTCTAATTGAGAGCTAAGTAATTGAAAATCAAGCAATTAACTAAAATTTTGTGAATTTTATAAATGCTTGATAATCCGCCAGAGGCGGACAAGTTCCGCCAGAAGCGGACACGGTCAATAAGCTATGAAATACCCACGATGTATTTATAATCAGGACTGTAAATCAATTTTTTATTAATTACCCAAACAACAATTGAATGATTCAAGATTTACTCAAAAGTTATACTTCGGTAATTGAATTGCCGGTTTTGTGGGGCGATATGGATGCCGCCCTACACGTCAATAATGCGATGTATTTGCGCTATTCGGAGTCGGGACGTATAGCCTATATGGAAAAAATCGGTTTTCGAGTAGCCGTTGGCAATTCGCAAGACCCCATCGGCCCTATTTTAGCCGAAATCAACTGTCGTTACAAAGCCCCGCTTACCTACCCCGATACCATATCGGTAGCTACCCGCCTACAAGTAGAAACTATTGAAGAATCAAGCTTCGAGATGGCACAAATCATCGTAAGCCACAAACTCCAAAGGGTAGTAGCCGAAGTACGGGCGCGCTTGGTGAGTTATAATTATCAATTGTTGAAAAAAGCTCCCCTGCCCGAGGCTCTCAAAGAAAAAATGCTGATTATGGAAGAAAGACAAATTGATTGAAATTAGAAATGAATCATTACAATAGTTGGGATAGTTTCGGGTTTCTAGTTCCGAGTTTCTTGTTAATTTGTTGTTATTAAATAATATTTAACTTATTGACAATCAAATATGTACGAGTCATTTATTTTGCAAAAGGGGTATCATTGATATGATTTAAAATTAGGATTGGGTGAAAAAACTTAAAATAAATTTTAATTTCTATCTTGTTAATAAGTACCTGATTATCAGTTACTTGCAACTAATATCAAGTACCTGATTATCAGTTACTTGCAACTAATATCATCTTAATTTACCACAAAGTTCACTATTTAGGCACCAAGAAACCCAAAGTTGTTTGTGTACTTTGTGGGCATTTTTTCAGTGTTCTTGGTGTTTAAATAGTTTATTTTTGGATTAGCTTTTGCAAATAAAATTTATATAAGTGTTTGATTTACAGATGTTTATACCGCTTTTAAT
>JALONJ010000354.1 GCA_025455045.1 Microscillaceae bacterium
CATCATCTGGATATTGAATAACTCTTGGGGTTTCCAATGAAATCCGATAATCTAAACAAATAGGATTAATTGAATTATCAGAAACGATGGGAGATTTTATTAAATCCATTATTACAACCGTTTTTTCAGGTTCAAAGGTTTTGGGATAAACCTTATTTGCTAAACTCCCAGCCCAACCTTTTGAAAAAAAAGGTTTATAATTCTCAAGGTTTTCCACTAAATAATTCGTTTTTCTTTGCATTTCCTCCAAACTCCAAAAACAAATTTCAGAGAGTTCAATATCTCCTTTAAAAATATTTTGCCAGCTTTTCCTACCTACATTTTCCGGCACTCGCCATCGATTTTGCGCTATCAACTCCAACAAAAGCGCAGGCAGAGGTAAATTATTGATAAGCATCTTTTAGTTTTTGCAAATAATTAAAGTTGTAAAACGTTGATTATCAAATAGTTAAATAACTCCTACTTCCCGCCAATCCATCCTTCAATCATCACCCTAATTCCTTTCAAAATTCGGAAAATATCAAATATTTCTTCATTTGTGCAAGCATATACATTGCTAATCGCATATTCTTTGCCACTCAGAGCCATAAAATACCAACTTCGCCCGATTACATAGCAACCCAAAATGGGGTTTTTGTTTTCATTCAAATATTGGGCTACCAGCATTGCTATCAGGCATTGCCCACGCGGGTCGCCATTGGGGTCAGTTTGGCGTTTGTATTCATTGAGGCAAAAATAAGGTTTTTTGGGGTTGCGAAAACCGGTGGCAATCATTCCATCCACCTTGCCCGAGAGTTCGAATTCACCAATTGTATGCGAAAGTTCGCGCTCAAGAAAATAAGCAAATTTTTTATTATCAATCCCCGAAAAGACAATCAAAGGACTGATAAACTTATTTTCAAGTTCTACTTCATTCCAATCGTCGCCCCCATACGAAATATAGTTATGGGATAGAACATTCAAATAATTTTTTTCATATTCATTGATTGGATATTCAAAAGCCAACAAGTCATCCAAAACCACCAAATTATCAACTTGTTGAACTGTAAAGGCTTCATCTATTTTATCCAGAGTCCATTCTCTAAAATTACTTTTCATATAATTTTCATTTTAATTACGAACTATCAATTAAGTACAAATTTCCGTTTTTTTCGCCCATTCCCCAAATTCGGGTTGGTGATTGATTTGTTAAATAATTTTGTCTTGATGTAACAATAGTTCGTGGGGTTTCTAGTTGAGAGCTAAGTGCTTGAAAATCAGGTAGCTAAATAGAATTAGAAAAAGGTTCTTCAGTACTTTTGAGGAAGTTCTAGCTTTATTCTAAGCCCAAAGATTTACGCGGGCAGGCTAGACAGCCTACGTTACAATTTTCCTGAACAACTAATTGATAGTCAATTAGTTATCAAAACACTGGCAATTATAAATTGCCCAAACTATTGAGTCAATGAATTTTTGAATAAAAAAAATCTAAACCCAATTTGGATTTAGATTCTTTTTATATCTACTTGTTTATCAATTAGTTATCTGATTTTTGCAAAGCTACTCGGTATAAAATCAGACCCAAGATTACGAACATCACCAAGCCCAGCAAATCGCCATACGCCCCCAAACTTTCGCCCCAGCCGGTATTGACCATACTCATCAAATTGGCAGCTTTGCCATCAGAACCGGTAAAAGTAGTCCCAATAAACACGGCTACCAAAATGCCGGTGATTGCCCCTCCGGCTATCAATCCTGAGCTAAACAAAGCCCCCGAGCCAATTTCGCTTTCGGCTTCGGCTGATTTGCTTTGTCTTTCAATCAAGCCTTTAATCAAACCGCCGATGTAAATAGGCGTAGTGGTCGATAGAGGCAAATACGCACCCACCGCAAAAGCCAGCGAACTCACTCCGCAAAGCTCTACTACTGCCGCACAAGCCATTCCTATCAAAACCAAAGACCAAGGCAGGCTTTGGCTTAACATTCCTTGAATAATGGTTGCCATCAAATTGGCTTGCGGAGCCGGCAAATCCTTAGAACCGATGCCGATAGATTTATGCAAAAGTAAAGTCGTAAAACCAATCGCAATCACCGAAGCCAACACGCCTATCATCAAACCATATTGCTGATATTTGGGGGTTGCTCCGACCAAAAAGCCGGTTTTGAGGTCTTGGGAAGTTGCTCCGGCATTGGCAGAAGCAATACAAACTATAGAGCCTACTACTAGGGCAATGGGTTGATAACTGTCGGCAGTCCAGCCCATTCCAACAAAGATAAGGCAGGTCGCCATCAAAGTAGCAATGGTCATACCCGACACCGGGCTGGAAGATGAGCCTATCAGACCGGTAATGCGCGAGGCTACGGTTACGAAAAAGAAACCAAAAAATACAATCAAAATTGCCGACAAGAAATTGACCGGCAAATTGGGCATCAGAGTCATAAACAATACCAAAAACACACTACCCGCCAATACTACAGTCAAGGGTAAGTCTTTTTGGGTTCTATCTTCGCTAATCGATTGATTATCAGACTTTTGGCTCAAATCACGGAAAGAATCTCTAAATGCACTGACGATAGTCGGCAAAGTCTTGAGTAAGGTAACTACTCCGCCAAAAGTAACCGCGCCGGCCCCAATGTAGCGTACATAATTTGCCCGAATACCATTGACATCTAACTGCGAAATGGGTACAGTGCCGGGCGCAACCGCCGCCGTAAGGCTATCGCCAATAAAGGTAAACAAAGGTATCAAAACCCAGTAGGATAAAATGCCTCCGGCAACCATTACTCCGGCAATCCGTTGCCCGATTACATAGCCCACCCCCAACAGTTCGGGAGTGATTTCGGCACTTACACTAAAATTGGGATAGACCGATTTTCTGTCCATTATATAAGTTGGTACGTCTTTCCAAAGACCAAATATGGACATCAACACTTTGTATAAAAAAGCCAAACCGAGTCCTTGATAGACCCGCAGAGCTAGATTCCCGCCTTTTTCGCCCGCTACGAGTACATCGGCACAAGCCGTGCCTTCGGGATAGGGTAGTTTACCGTGTTCTTTGACAATCAAAGAACGGCGCAAAGGCACCATAAACAACACGCCCAAAATACCGCCTACAAATGCCAACACAAAAATTTGAAAATATTGAAAATAATTGACTCCCCCCGCCAAAAACAACAAAGCCGGCACCGTAAATACTACTCCGGCTGCTACCGATTCGCCTGCCGAGCCGATGGTTTGCACAATATTGCTCTCCAAAATGGTCGCCTTGCCCAAACGCTTGAAAACCGAAATTGCCAATACCGCAATCGGAATAGAGGCACTCACCGTCAAGCCCACTTTCAAGCCTAAGTAAACGGTAGCCGCACCAAAGATTATTCCGAAAAGCGAACCCAAAATGATGGCTTTGGGTGTAAATTCGGGGATTAATTCTTTACCGGAAATGTAAGGTTTAAAATCTTTTTCTACTGACATATAAGCTAACTAATTGAAAATCAGTACTTTAGTATTTATTCTAAAATCAAGAGCCAAACTTAAAGCAAAAAATTGAAAATAGGATATTTCTTGGATTTTTTTTAATAAATTTTGAAACTTCTTATTTCCCAATTCATTCAAATCTGTAAATAAATACCAAATAATTCAGATTGCACTATTTTGTAAGTTTTTTATGGCTAATTGACCATATCCGCCTCCGGCGGATAATCAGGCATTTATGAAATTTAATACTACTATACATTTTTTAATTCGCCACTAAGACACTAAGGCACAATTTATTGATTATCAGTACTTTGCGTCTTAGCGTCTTTGCGTGAAAACATATTTTGTATAGTAGTATGATGAATTTTACAATTTTTTAGTTAATCGCTTGGCTTTCAAACACTTAGCTCGGAACTAGAAACTAAAAACTAGAAACCCGAAACCAGTAAATAATTCCTAAGCAATGGGCATCAATTTGATTTTAAAGATTTTGAAGCGGCTTTTTTCTTTGGAGTAATAAAATTTATTCAAAACATCCATAATATCATTACCTCGAAACCAAGAAGTTTGCATTTTTTCGGACGAGTGGGCATCCATCCATTCTATCTCATAGCTTTCCAGTTGTCGTTTGTATTCGTGAATATAAGCAATCATATCTTTCAAAATGCCGATTTTGCTGGCTCCGGTGATGGAATGAAACAAAAATTTTTGGTCGTGTTCTTTGTTGATAGTTATCAAATCCAATTTTATCATTGGATATGGCAGGTCGGTGATTTGGGGAACAATGTTGTAATCAAAATATATTTGAGTATCATCGAGCATTTCTCGAATTTGGTTTTCTAATTCAATTTCTTTTAATAGTACTTCGGTTGGTTGTTGAATGGCATTTTGGCGATCCATATATGACTAATAATTATGAAAGTAAATAATCAACAAAATTAAAATAATTTGTTCGTTACAACAAACTAAGTAATGAATAGTGAATAACGTAGAGTGAATAATTTTTAATCATTTGAAAATCAATAGGTTATCAAAAAATATCGTTTACATTATTTTTTTCTTGTTACTAAAGACAATAGTTCGGACAATTTCTAGTTCCGAGTTATATACTAAGTATCTGATAATCAGCTAGTTACATAAAACACTTAAAATAACGTAACTTATTGATTATCAATCACTTACAAAAACTGTCCGAGGTATTGTAAGGAATAAATACAAAATAAAGTAAAATTTTTAATAAAAAACAAAAAAGCCGATTCAATTGATTTTGAATGGGCTTTTTTGTTTTATCAAAATTGTAGGGCAAAGAAGTTAAAATAAAAAAACCGTAGGCACCGACGGGGATGTCGGTTAAGCCTACGGTATCCTTCAACCAGCTATGAGATGCAAAGATGCACCAAAATCTACTATTTGTCAAGCAAATCAAGCTTTTGAGCGTGTTAAAAATGTGTTAAAATACCTAAACCCTTGTTTATCAAGCACTTAGGAATTACAAAAAAGCCTCTCAAGGGTGCATTTCAAATTTACGTTTTAAGACCTCACCCCTGCCCTCTCCTCTGAGAGAGGGAGTCTAAGGAATAAATTTGAAATGTACCCCCTCTCAATGGTCATTCGGAAAATAAAATCTTAGATAAATGACTTTCATCATTCATTTAAACCAAAGATATGTATAATTTTTTGCTGGTTTTTAAATTATCAAAATTGTGAATCATTAATTTTTTACTTGTATGGCAACCTATCAATCTAATCAAACCCTTGCCGAAATTGTGCTTGAAAACCAGCAAACTGCCGAAGTATTGAGCAAATATCAATTGGATTTTTGTTGTGGCGGCTCGCAAACATTGGCAGAGGCTTGCGCAGTTAAAAACCTCAATATCAAGGACTTACAAAACGAACTGCAAACGATTTCGGCGGGTAATTCTTCAGCTAAAACTAATTTTAATGTATGGGATTTGGCTTTGTTGAGCGATTACATTGTTCAAAAACACCATCATTATATTATTCACAATGTACCTATTATTCAACATTTGCTCCACAAAGTGGTAGATGCGCACGCCGACAAGCATCCTGAATTAGTCGAGATACGCGAAATTTTTACAGAATTGAGCGAGGAATTGCTTTCACACTTGCAAAAAGAAGAAGTTATTTTATTTCCTTACATTAAAAACCTCGCCGGTGCCGAAAAATACAATCTCGAGAATCCGCACGTCTGCGTAAAAACTATTCAAAATCCTATCAAGGTAATGGAAACTGAACACGAAGAAGCCGGTATTTTGCTCAAGCTCATTCGCAATTTGAGTCAAAATTATACTTTGCCGGTAGATGCCTGTCCTACCTACCGCTTGGTGTTTGACAAGCTGCAAACCTTTGAAAAAGACTTGTTTCAACACATACATCTCGAAAACAATATTTTGTTTCCCAAAGCCCTGCAATCGGAAAGAAAACTATTGGAATATATAACGCATTGATAATCAATCAATTAACAAGAATTAATCAATAAAAATATGGAAACGCTCACGGCTTCGCAAACCCAAGATTTCGCCGCTATGGATTTGCCCGAACTTGCCGATTTTATAGTGGCTACGCATCACGAATATTTGGCAAAAAATCTTCCGATTTTGTGGGAGCTTGCGCAAAAAATTGCCCATAAACACGCGCAAAAATACCCCGAACTCCTAGAGATTGCCGATATGATGGAACATTTTGTAACCGATTTGCCCGCGCATCTTGCCCGCGAAGAAAAGTTGGTGTTTCCGTATGTCCACAAACTAACGGAAGTACGCAAACATCATAATTTTGATGACTTGCCACCTTTTCAATTTTTGCACAATCCCATCAACCACGCCGAATCAGAACACGATGATGACTTGTTGGCTCTAGAGAAAATCAAACAACTGACCCACAATTTTACCCCGCCCGAAGATGCTTGTGAAAATCATCGCTTGGCATACGCCAAACTCGCCGAGTTTTATGCCGATATGCACCAACATATTTATTTGGAAAATCAAGTATTGTTTCCCAAAGCCATAGAATTGCAAAAATCCTTGTGGCTCGAGTAAACAAAATAAAGGCTCTTCACCACTTTTCAGGAATTGCCTTTGGGAATTCCATTGAATTCTGAAAAGCTCTCGCTTTTCAGTGATTCTGAACATTACCAAGCAAAATGAATAT
>JALONJ010000355.1 GCA_025455045.1 Microscillaceae bacterium
TTTTGCTTGGTAATGTTCAGAATCACTGAAAAGCGAGAGCTTTTCAGAATTCAATGGAATTGCCTTCGGCAATTCCTGAAAAGTGGTGAAGAACCCAATAATATTTATAACTATCTCATAATCAAATAGTTACGTTTTAATTTGTAATTTATTTTTATTGCAAATTATTCATTTTTTCATCTTATTTTTTTAGATATAAGTTAATATTTTTCAAATCATTAAAAAGGCCGGTAACTCAATGTGAGTATTACCAGCCTTTTTTGTTGGGAGATTTGGGTAAGTTTTTTTGAATATTCAAAGATTTTTTTGCAACCTAATGAGAACCTATGATTTTGGTGGAGAAAAAATTTAGCAATATAAAATTTGGTAGTTAATATTGTAATTGCTTATAAAGTTTAGACTTACAAAATTTTTAATTAGAACTCTGATTAGTCAATCACTCATTAGGTTTGTAAACTAAAGTTTGAGAAATTGGGTTAATCAATCATTGAAAAGGGCGCATTTCAAATTTACGCATTTCTTTTGCCTCACCCTGCCCTCTCCGAAGGAGAGGGTGATAGGTAGTAAATTTGAAATGCACCCATTGAAAATAAATTAAAAATATGAAACTAATTCAAATTTGCACTTTATTCTTATTTATTCTTCTTTTCCATTATCGTTTAGAGGCGCAAAACCGAGCCGCTTTGGTTTTTCAAACCGACTTTGGCTTAAAGGACGGCGCAGTTTCGGCAATGAAAGGCGTGGCTTACGGGGTATCGCCGGATTTGAAAATCTTTGACAATACCCACGAAATTCCCTCTTTTAATATTTGGGAAGCCGCTTATCGTTTGCAACAAGTAGCCGCTTATTGGCCCGCCGGTACGGTGTTTGTGTCGGTCGTGGATCCGGGCGTAGGCTCGCAACGCAAATCGGTGGTGTTGAAAACCAATTCGGGGCATTATTTTGTCACGCCCGACAATGGCACTCTGACCTTGGTGGCTGAATATCTGGGTATTGGCGAAGTGCGCGAGATTGACGAAGCAAAAAATCGCCTCCGAAATTCCGAAAAATCCTACACCTTTCACGGGCGCGATGTGTATGCCTACACCGGGGCGCGCTTGGCGGCAGGAGTGATAAAATACGAAGAAGTAGGGGCAAAACTGCCCAATCAAATCACGGCAATTGCTTATCAAAAAGCGATGTTTGAAAATGGCGAAATCAAAGGCAATATTCCCATTTTGGATATTCAATACGGCAATGTTTGGACAAATATTGACCAAGCTACTTTTCAAAAATTGGGGGTAAAATACGGCGAAAAACTATTGGTCAAAATCAAATACGGCGAAAAACTAATGTTTGATGGCGAAGTTGCGTTTGTTCGCACTTTTGCCGAAGTCGGTATTGCCCAAAATTTGGGGTATATGAATAGCCTTTTGAATTTTTCGTTGGGTGTAAATCAAGGCAATTTTTCCGAAAGGAATAAAATTTATTCGGGCGCAGAATGGAATATCTCACTTAAAAAATTGAACCCCTAAATGATAGAAAATGGTTTGCCATTTCGAGAAATGAGGAATCATAAATGCTTGATAATCTTTGGCTTTTGACAATGATTGTAAAACAGCCTGCTAGGCTGTTACAGCCTAGTAGGCTGTTTTACAATCCATCGGGCTGGATTACAATATTATTAATGCTTGATAATCTTTGGCTTTTGACAATGATTGTAACACAGCCTTTAGGCTGTGGAAGGCACAGCCTAAAGGCTGGATTACAATATTGTTAATGCTTGATAATCTTTGGCTTTTGACAATGATTGTAACACAGCCTTTAGGCTGTGGAAGGCACAGCCTAAAGGCTGTGTTACAATATTGTTAATGCTTGATAATCAACAACTTATATTTTTTATTAAAGCTCGAAATGGCAAAAAATAACACAAAAAATAATTTTTTCTAACCCTAAAATAAATATTATGCAATTCAAATTTTTACTATTTAGCTTATTGATTTTCAATATCCTAGCTTTTGGATTATCGGCACAAAACCGAACCATTACAGGCAAGGTGGTAGATGCCAAAACCAATGAACCTTTGCCGGGCGTAAATGTAGCTTTGGCGGGTAGTACGATAGGTGGCACGGTTACAGATGCCAATGGAAATTTTACCCTACAAGTAGTAAGCGGGCAAGAAATTGTCTTTTCGTATGTAGGTTATAAAACCGATAGACTTTTTTATGGTAATCAGAATAATTTTACAATTGCTTTGGATGTGGAAGACAAACTATTGAATGATATAGTGATTGTGGGAAGTCGCAATGCCAACCGCACCGAATTAGACACGCCCGTACCCGTAGATGTAATTGACATAAAAAACTTGCAAAAAGCTGTTCCGCAATATGATGTCAATCAAATGCTTACGTATTTAGCTCCTTCGTTTCAGTCAAATCGTCAATCTTCGTCAGATGGAACCGAGCATATTGACCCAGCTTCTTTGCGGGGCTTAGGACCCGACCAGACTTTGGTTTTGATTAATGGCAAACGCCGCCATACGACTTCTTTATTGAATAATCAAGGCACATTTGGCAATGGCTCAGTGGGTACGGATTTGAATACCATTCCGGCAATTGCCATCGAGAGAATTGAGGTTTTGCGCGATGGAGCTTCGGCACAATACGGCTCAGATGCCATTGCGGGCGTGATAAACATTGTTTTAAAACGCAATACCAATCAACTCAATGTAAGCCTCGGCGATGGCATTACCTCGCGTGGCGATGGCAGAATGCGCCAAGTGAACTTCAATTATGGTTTTGATATTGGCAAAAAAGGTGGCTTTTTTAATCTTACCGGCGAGTTATACACGCGAGGCAATACCAACCGCACCCAAAACCACGATTTGATTATTTTTGACCAATCGGCTCAGGGTAATTTTTTTGCTTATCCATTTACTGATAATCCGGTGGCTTCGCGGGCTTTTGATGATAACATCTTGAAACAGAGAGGTTTAACTAGAGATGATTTTGATTTTCGGGTGGGTGATGCGGCTATCAACAATGCCACTGCTTTTTACAATTTTAGTTTGCCTTTCGGCAAAGACGGACAAGGCGAAATCTACTCTTTTGCCGGACTAAGCTACCGCGATGGTTTTGGCAATGGCTTTCGCCGTCTGCCCAGCCAAACCAGCAATGTAAACCTAGATGCTTTTCCGAATGGTTTTCAGCCCAATACTTTATCGCGGATTTGGGATAAGTCTTTGGCGGTGGGGTTGCGTTATCGTTTTGCCAATGATTGGCGATTGGATTTCAGCAATACTTATGGGAATAATAGTTTTGATTATCGAGTAACCAATACCAACAATGCTTCGCAAAGCGTATTGAATACTCAAATTCAAACCCAATTTGAAGCCGGTGGACACGAATTTCGCCAAAACACCCTCAATTTAGATATTTCTAAATATTTTAAAGGCATCGCTTCAGGAATGAACTTGGCATTTGGGGGCGAATATCGCTTAGATAATTACCGGATTCGGGCGGGCGAAGAAGCCTCTTGGCGCAATTATGGTTTGGTTTTTAACCCCAATACC
Organism: Microscillaceae bacterium; assembly: GCA_025455045.1. Taxonomy (GTDB): domain Bacteria; phylum Bacteroidota; class Bacteroidia; order Cytophagales; family Microscillaceae; genus JALONJ01. The sequence continues at coordinate 3,551 of JALONJ010000355.1, forward strand.
AATACGTATAGCAATCCTTCGGGCTTGGCGGGCGGTTCACAATCTTTTCCCGGATATAGTCCTTTGAATGTTACCAATCAAAGCCGCAACAATTTGAGTTTTTATACTGACCTTGAGCTGGAAGCTACCCAAAACTGGACTATTAGTGGCGCAGCTCGTTTTGAAAGATACAGCGATTTTGGCAATACTTTGAATGGTAAATTGGCTACCCGCTACGCAATCAATCAAACTTTTGCCCTCCGAGGAGCTATTAGCACTGGATTTCGCGCACCTTCTTTGCATCAACAATACTTTAGCTATGTGAGTACCAACTTACTTAATGATGGGCAATTGGGACAATCTGGCTTTTTTCAAAATGAAAGTGCCGTTGCCAAAGTATTGGGGATTCCTAAACTCAAACAAGAAACTTCAACCAATTACAGTTTGGGTGTAACGATTAGCCCAAGCAATCGCTTAAGAATTACGGTAGATGGCTATTACATTCGCATCAAAAACCGAATTACCCTGACCGGCGGCTTCGGACAAGATGAATTTGGCGACCCAGTAGAGGCAATTCAAGATATTTTAGCTCCCTTTGAGGCAAAAGTAGCCCAATTTTTTACCAATTCGGTCAATATGCGCGCACGCGGGCTTGATGTAGTAGCTACTTATAATTTGCCGCTTGGCTCAGGCAAGTTGGATATTAGTTTGGCGGCAAATTTCAACAAAATTACGGTTGATGACCAACTCAATGTGCCTAATGAGTTGCGTGGGCAAGAGTTGATTTATTTTAGCCCTGCCGAGCGTGGTTTGATTGAACGAGTAAATCCTCGCCAAAAAATCAATTTGACTTTGAATTATCAAATCAAAAAATGGTCTTTTATGTTGCGTAATACCTACTTTGGCGAAGCCTATCGCAATGGTTTTCCATTTGGCGTAGAGCAAACTTTTGCGGGCAAAACCGTTACCGATTTGTCTATTTCGTATGATGTAAACCAGCAAATTAACTTTGCGATTGGGGCAAATAATCTTTTAGATGTTTTTCCTGATGAGCAGGCTTATGCCAATAGTTATTTGGGCGTATTCAAATACGCGCCGGTGCAAATGGGTTCAATGGGTACATTTTATTTTGCCCGCTTGAATTTAAAATTAGCCACTAAATAAATGTAACTACTTGATAATCAATACTTTATAAAAACGAGTCGAAAGGCTCGTTTTTTTGGCTTAGGATTCATCTCCCTAACACTGTTTATATCTTTGGCTTCAAATTGTGATGATTGAAATTTTGGCTGGTTATATTATGCGTAAAAATACTGCTATCGGTTGTGATTTTCACGCAAAGATGCTAAGGCGCAAAGTAATGACCTCGTGTTCCGCCTTTGGCAGATTGTCAATCTGAGGCGTTTTAAAACCGATATTCCCCAGTACAGAATTAAATTTCGTTATTTTTTATTTTTATTTCTAACAACCCTCTCCATTTACTTAAAACAGGGGGTAACTTCATTCAAATATGAGCGTGTACCAATAATATTTTGAAAAAGTCAATAATCTCAAAATAAAAATAATGTACTGGGAAGTGTAGGTTAAAACAATAATTTGTGGGTATTTCTTAACTCATTGACTCCTCCTCGCTTCTAGCAGATGTGGTCAATGAGTTAATAAGTACAAGGGGGTTTTTAATTGATAATATTCAATTTTGTTAAACAACTGATAATCAATATTTTAAAATAAATGATAATATCAATTAATTTGTTGCACATACTTATTATCAATTAATTCTCAACATCTTCAAAGAAATTGTGTATCTTAAAGACAGGCTAAATTCGCTTGTGCGTAGGAGTGCCAGCCTGCTTTATAGTTTTCTTAAGAAATTGTGAAAAATCTATAAAAAAATCATTATTGCGAAGTCCAGCCACCATCAACCGGAATAGAGTCACCCGTAATGGCAGAAGCCCCGTCCGAAGCCAAAAACACCGCCAATTGTCCCAAAAATTCTACTTTTACAAATTCTTTGATGGCTTGTTTTTTCAACATAACTTTTTCTACCACTTCGTCTTCGGTCATATTGTGGGCTTTGGCTTGGTCTTTAATTTGCCCTTCTACCAGTGGGGTTTTGACATAGCCGGGACAAATGGCATTGCAAGTAATTCCAAAAGGCGCGCCTTCCAAAGCCAAAACTTTGGTCAAGCCGGTTACACCGTGCTTCGAGGTTACATAAGCCGATTTGTACTCCGAAGCCCGCAAGCCGTGTGCTGAGGTAATGTTGATAATGCGCCCAAAACCCCGCTCCTTCATTCCGCGCCAAACCAAGCGGCTGGTATGAAAAGCGGCAGTCATATTGACGGCAATGATTAAATCCCATTTTTCGGTCGGAAAATCCTCGATAGGTGATACAAATTGAATACCGGCATTGTTGATAAGCACATCTACTCTGCCCAGAGTTTGTTCGGCGAGGCTTACCATTGCCGCTATTTCTTCGGCTTTGGCGAGGTTTGCCCCCGAGAATACTGTTTTGACTCCAAATTCTTCACCTACTTGAGCGGCTATTTCGGCACCGTTTTTTTCTAAACCGTTGAAACAAATATGATAACCGGCTCGGGCAAATTCGCGGGCTATACCCAAGCCAATGCCACTGGTGCTACCGGTAATGAGGGCTACTTTTTCCATTAATCTTTTAGAGTTTGAGGGTTTGATTAAAAATGATTTTGATTTAAAATACTGACTGTGTTTCGCCAAAGTAATGAGTTAATTATAAGATGTGCTGATGTGCTAATGTAATCCATTGATTATCAATTAATTCATAAATTCAATTGTTTACTTTATTTTATTCTTGTCGCTTATTTTTTTCTGATTTTTTGATGGCATCAGTTCCAAATCCTTACCGCTTATCAGTATTTGGGGGGAGTTTGGTTTTGTAAAAAATAATCAAAGTTGTACTTAGGTTGATAATTGAGTAATCTGCGGGCTTTGTCAATGACATACACACGGTCGATGCAAGTCGGAAATTGCCAATGATGTTGGGCAAAAAAACCCTCGGCTTGAGGGTAATATTTCAAAATAACCTTTGCCGGATTTTGATACAAATCGACCAAATCAATAGTTTGAAACGGCGAAGCATTGGATATATTAAAAATTTCAAAATTGTCGAATTTTTTTTCCAAAGCCAAAAGATGCGCCATTGCTCCGTCTTTTTCAGCCAAACCCCGATACAAGCGATGAATGGCTTTGAGATTGTCGGACTCCGGCAAAAACCGCGATACCCGCAAAACCGCCGTCTCGATGCCTTCTTTTTCAAAATAATCTCGGCAAAGCAACTCGGCAGTGAGTTTGGTAATGTCATAAATATCTCGCGGGTCGGGGGTGAGTTCCTCCGTTACCCACACGGCTTGTCGGTCATTGACCATTGCTTTGCCATAGATAGAAGTTGTACTGGTGTATAACAATTTGCCAATTCCGTGGTGCGCACAGGCTTGCAAAAGATTGAAAGTACCCTTGATATTGGTTTCTATAAACTCGGCACGCGGCACACCCAACTCATAATGTTTGCCGTGCAAAGCTGCCGTGTGAATAATAGCATCTACTCCCTGCGTGAGGTCAAGCACCGACTCAAAGTGGCGAATATCAAGATAGGCGTGAGTAGTATCGGCGGCTACTAAATCTACGCCAATCACCTCATAATCAAGCGATTGTAATAGTTTTACGATGACACTCCCCAATTGCCCAGCCGCACCGGTTACTAATATTTTTTTCATTGTATTAGTTTTATTAGGCTATAAAGATACGCATTTTGGCGATTTACTAAAAAGGGAGGAGTAAATACCCCCTGAACTGAACCCCCGCCTCTGACGAAGCAAGGGGCTTAGAAACTATCCGAGCTATTGTTCTCAAAGAGTAGCAGTTTTGGCAAGTTCGGCTTCGCGCAAGTTTCTTCGCAAAATTTTACCCACATTCGATTTGGGCAACTCAGCAATAAACTCCACAAACTTTGGCACTTTGTAGCCGGTGAGGTTTTCTTTGCAATGGGCAATGACGGCTTCGGCAGTCAAGGATTCATCTTGGCGCACCACAAATATTTTGGGAACTTCGCCCGCCCGATCGTCCGGCACACCAATACAAGCCGATTCTATGACTCCGGTTAAAAGATTAACCACTTGTTCTATTTCATTGGGATATACATTGAAACCCGAAACAATGAGCATATCTTTTTTTCGATCGACAATGCTGATAAAACCATCGGTGTGCATCACGCCAATATCGCCCGATTTCATCCAGCCATCTTCCAAAGCTTTGGCGGTTTCTTCGGGTTTGTTCCAATATCCCGCCATTACTTGCGGACCTTTAATCCATATTTCGCCTCGTTCTTCAAAATCGGCTTCACTGCCGTCATCTTTTACCAATTTGATTTCGGTTGAGGGTAAAGGCACTCCGGCAGTACCAAGTTGGGTAGTGCCATCTACCGGATTAGCAGTAGCCGTACAGGTTACTTCGGACATTCCATAGCCCTCTAGAATTTCATTTTGGGTAAATGATTTCCATTTATCCACCATTGCCCTTTGCACGGGCATTCCTCCCGACATACAAAACTTAAGTTGCGAAAAATCAACCTTTTCAAACTCCGGCTCAAGCATCAAACCGGCATAAATGGTATTGACTGCACTCAAGCTGGTAAACTTGTGCTTTGCCAACTCTTGGGCAAAACCCTTAAAATCGCGCGGATTAGCGACCAATACTTGTTTATTGCCTTGCGAAGCCGCATTCATAAAAATACCCACTAGGCTAAAAGCGTGGTACAAGGGCATTGCATTAATGATAGTTTGCTCGCCCTCCTCATAGTGATACATATCAAGGCTTACCCAAGCCTTGGTTTGCTCTACATTGGCAATGATGTTTCGTTGGGTAATCATCGCGCCTTTTGAAAACCCGGTAGTACCGCCGGTATATTGCAAAAAGGCAATATCCGAACCTTTGATGTCTATAGGGCTGAATGTGAGCGACTTAGCTTCTTCTTTTACGCTTCGATAAGCTAACGCATTGGGCATAAGATAGGTAGGAATCGGCGGTTGGGCTTGCGGAGGCAACAGCTCATCGGTGGCTTCGGTAACGATGATGTGTTCGATGGCAGTTTGGGGCAATACTTTTTCTAAAACCGGCAAAAAATTGGACAAAATCATCATACCCTTAGCTCCACAATCCTTGAGTTGGTATTCCATTTCGCGGGGGGTATAGAGTGGGTTAGTGCCAACGAGTATCATTCCGGCGCGCAATACGCCCAACATTGCCACGGGATATTGCAACAAATTGGGGCAAAGAATGGCAAAACGGTCGCCACGCTTTAGATTCGTTTTGTTTTGTAAATAGGCGGCAAATTGGCGCGAGAGTTCGTCGAGTTGTCGGAAGGTCATTTCTCTGCCCATACTATGCAAGGCGGGCAAATCGGCAAATTTGGCAAAGGAGTTCTCGAGCATTGCTACTGCCGAAGGAAATAAATCGGCATTAATTTCTGCCGGAACTCCTGCCGGATAGTGCTTGAGCCATATTTCTTTTTTCATATTTCGACTTGTTTAGTTTATAATTTGATTTACAAACTTTTTTAAGAACCAAATGTTAAAAAAAACTATGAATTACTTTACTTGCCCATTTATTTTCAATGTACCTATCAGAAGGGGTTTGGAGATTTAAAAAAAAATCAACTTATTGATAATCTTTGACTTTTGACAAAATAATAATGTAATACAGCCTTTAAACTGTACCTCCCACAGCCTAAAGGCTGGGTTACAATTTGATTAATGCTTGATAATCAATTAGTTACATATTTATTGCCATAAATATTAAATTCTTGATAAATAATAAGCTATCAAAGTAATAAAACTCGAGGACTTGCGTTTTTTTGAAGGAAATTATCAATAACCAATCCCAAGATTATTTGGTGATAATCTAAATTCAAATTCTTTCATTGGTTAAATTTCTATTTATATTTGTAAAATTTTTATCTCATTTAAAAGGTTTAATGGATTAAATATGAAAACTTTGAAACATTTTCTACTCTCAATTTGCTTCCTTTTCGTCAGTATGTTGGCAATAGCCCAAGCACCCGGAGCCGCCAAACTCGAGCTGGATAATGGTAAATTGGATAAAGCCAAAGAAATTATCGAGAAATCGGTACAAGACCCTAAACACAGCCTGAAATCTAAAACTTGGTATTATCGCGGTTTAATTTATGCGGCTATTGCGGGCGATGCTACCGGTTTGTATGCTAAATTGGATGATGACCCGGCGCAAAAAGCTCTAGATTCTTACAAAAAAGCGATGGAACTAGAACCCGAGAAAAAAGGCTCGTACAAAGATGCCGAAAAAGGCATTACCGATTTGTATGGTCCGGCAATGAACTTTGGTATCAAATGCTACAATGATAAAAACTTGGAAGGCGCGGTAAAAGCCTTTATGATTGGGCAAACCGCCAACCCCAAAGACCTTGTAGCTTTGGTTTATGGTGGTGAATTGGCACTTGAACTCAAAAAATATGATGATTTCAAAGCCTCAATGGAGAAATTAGTCGCTTTACCTTTGGCTGATTTTGCGACTTATAATACCGGCAAAGACGAAAAACAACAATTCAAAAAACAAGACTACTATGCGCGTTTGGCATTTTACTACCGCGACCAAGACAACAACCCCGACAAAGCCATCGAATATTGCAAAAACGGCTTGAAAGAAATCCCCGGCGATAATTTATTGCAAAGTTTGTTGATGGAATTGTACGCCAAAAACAACAAATTTGATGATGCGCTTGCCGAAGCCAAAACCGTAACCGAAAAAAACCCAACTGACTACAAAGGCTTTTTGAATTTGGGAATTATTTACGAAAAATTGGGCAAAACCGAAGAAGCCGTCAAAGCCTACGAAAAAGCTGTATCAATTGACCCTAGCTCATTTGATGCACTTTACAACTTAGGGGCGGTATATTACAACAAAGGCGCGCAAATAATGACCAAAGTAAATGCAATGGATTTGAACGAATACAACAAAAAAGGCAAAGCCGAAGAAGAACTTGCCGCCAAAGAATTTCAAAAAGCCCAACCTCATTTTGAGAAACTTTATACAATGAAACCCAAAGAAATGCAGGTTTTGACTCCATTAAGCACCATCTACCGTATGACTAAGCAAATGGACAAAGCAGAAAAAGTTATGAATGAAATCAAAGCTCTGGGTGATAACTAATTCATTGATAATCAACTAATTATATATTTTAGAACCAAGACGCATAATCTTGGTTCTTTTTTTGTCGTTCAAAAAAGTAAATCAATCAATTTATATCATTTTGCGCAAGCTGATTTATATTCTTTTTATAACTATCTCATTATCAAATAGTTACACACTTTTGGCACAAGATATAGAAAGTGCCAGACAATCCTTACGTTTGCGCAAATACGAAGAAGCCAAACTGATTATTGATAATTTGGTAATGGATACTTTGTGGGAAAAATCTGCCGAAGTTTGGTATATGCACGGACAAATTTATACGGCTATAGCCGGCGATATTCGTGGCACAAGTACCAATACCGATACTTTGGTACTGCACAAGGCTTACGATTCTTTTTATAAATGCCTGATAATCAATCAAAAACCATATACCGATAGTGCCAAAATCGGATTGACCCAATTGCATCAAATCACCATCAATGCCGCCGGAAACTATTACAAACAAGCCTATCAAAAAATCAAAGTCAATGGCATCGAGACGGCTTTGACCGATACTCTTACATTCAGCTTATTAAATTTGGCATATCAAACTGCCAACCTTGCCAATCAAATCAAGCCCAACGATACTTTGGCTTATAGTATTGCCGCGTACTCGGCTTTGTATTTGGAAGATTATCGAGCTTACAATCAAGTTGCCGAAAAATGGCTTACCAAGATTTACTTGCCGCAAGAGCGTTACAAACACTACGAGGGCTGGCTGGCGGTATGCCGCGACAAAATGAAAGACCCGCAATTGACTTTGGCAGTCTTGGAAAAAGCCCTCAAAGAATTTCCCAACGACTCCAAACTTCGTACCGCGCGGCTTACCTTGAGTGTAGAAGCCAACAAAGAAGATAATTTGATTGAATTGGCAAAAGAAAAAATAAAAAATAATCCCCGCGACCCCGAGGCATATTTCAACTTGGGTAATGTGTATCAAAAATTTAATAAAATCGAGGAGGCTTTGGCACAATACCAAACCGTAATCCGGCTTGACCCTTCGCATTTTCGCGCTATGTATTACACGGGTGGTATTTATTACAATTGGGGCGTTGCCAAACTCCAACAAATCAGTCAAATTACATTTACCGATTATCAAAAATATGGCGAAACTCTAGAGCAAGAAGCCAATATCCAGCTCAAGCTGGCTCTCCCCTATTTTGAGCAATTGCAAGCCCTCAGCCCCCGCAACGAAGATATCCTAAAACCTCTCTACCAGATTTATAAACGCCTCAAAATGAAAGATTTAGCCGAAAAAACCAAGCAAAAACTTATTTTAATCAATCCTTTATTGGCTGACTAATTTTATATGATTTGAGAATTTGTAAGAAAATTGGTTCTTTCCGCCGTTGTTGGTGTTAGAAATTACCCATTGCTCTTAAATATTTTAGGGTTGGTCAGGTAATTTCGACACCAACAACCTGTAGTACTCGTGGTTGTTGGTGTCGAAAAATGCCCGAAAGTACAGGTAATTAAAGACAAAAGGGCATTTTTCTAACACCAACAACGGAGTAATTCTTCATTCCGCCGTTGTTGGTGTTAGAAATTACCCATTGCTCTTAAATATTTTAGGGTTGGTCAGGTAATTTCGACACCAACAACCTGTAGTACTCGTAGTTGTTGGTGTCGAAAAATGCCCGAAAGTACAGGTAATTAAAGACAAAAGGGCATTTTTCTAACACCAACAACGGAGTAAACATTTACAAAAGTATAATCATTTGATAATCAGATACTTATATATTTTTTTAAATTCTTCATTATTTTTCAGAAAAATTGTAACACAGGCTTCCAGCCTGCGCGCGCAAATGAGTTTAGGCTTAGAATCAAGCTAGAATTTACTAAATACGGGTCGAGATTCATTTTTAATCCCTAATCAATATCCTTAGGAACAAGAATAAAATAAAGTAAACAATTGAATGGTTCTTCACCACTTTTCAGGAATTGCCTTTGGCAATCCCTCTCGCTTTGTCATTCTGAGCGAAGCGAAGAATCTGAAACTCTTGATAATCAACGC
>JALONJ010000695.1 GCA_025455045.1 Microscillaceae bacterium
CCTACATTCGTACTGTCCTTGTGACATTTTCCCCCTCCATTTTTGTTGCTTTCTAACACAAAAATAGGGGGAATTTTTTTATTTATTTGAACAGCCTAAATCTAATATCATTTAGTTTACCACAAAATTCACTATTTAAGCACAAAGAAGCACCAAGGTCTTGGTGGACTTTGTGGGTATTTTCTTGGTGTTCTTGTTGTTTAAATAGTTTATTTTTGGATTAGCTTTTGCAAATAAAATTTATATATGTATTTGATTTACAGATGTTTATACCACTTTTAATAAAACAATTTAAGTAAAAAGGCATATACGCTAGATTTTTGACAACCAAGCCACAAAATTTTGATATTACCGCTAAAATAGTTTATTTTGATTCATAATCAATGAATATCATTTGCCCCAAACTTTTTTATAGAGAAAACAAAATGCTATACCCAAATATCAGAGAAGAAGAACTCAAAAACAAAGTAGCCCAAGATTTTTTTTGGTTATACGATTGCACCCGGATCATTGGTAATGTCGACTTTTGTGTATCTATGCACCACAGTTCCCCACCTTTGGAGGGGCTAGGGGAGGCACAATCATTGCTTTGGGCAGAAGCCAAAAAAGGCTCGGCTAATATTTATCATTCCATTGTCCAACTGATTTTGACTATTGGCAAAGCCCGCACTTTTGACCGATATTTGCCTCCGGCGTTTTTGGGGGCATTTGATGCCGAAAAAATTGCTTTTATTCCTTACAACGATATCCAAGATATTTTTTATCAAAATGACTTTAATTGGAATGTTACGCCTTCCAACTATGAAACCAAAGAATTTCAATTGGTCTATGAAAAAGTAAAAAATACCATCGACCAAAAAGCCCTGCTTTTTTATTATCAAAAAGATGATAAAGAACTCAAACAATTCATTAAAAACAATTTTATAGAAAGCAAACGGGGCATCACCAAAATCAGGATTGATAAAAACAACTTTATAATAGTCTATAACAAATGGCTACAAACCGTAAAGCCTACCATTGCCGTCAATTGGGGTATTGCCAAAAAGAATGGAATTATTGATGGCGATTTTTATTTGGCGGATTTGCTTTCGCAAGATAATGAAACTTTGAAAGAGAAATTATTTGTAGTACTGAAAAAAAATGAATACGAATTAGACCGAAAACTTGACGAAATGGGGATGTTCAACCCCCGCAAAGCTTCATTTCTGGACAAACAAAAAGCTCATACCGAGTTTTGGAACAAATACGAACGACCTCCCAAAGAAGAATATTGGGATTATATCGTGGGGCGCAGAGATTTGCTCGTACCCCAAGATGTACGCGAGCGCAAAGGCAGTTTTTTCACCCCGCAAATTTGGGTAGAATTATCACAAAAGTATTTATCAGATGTACTCGGCGAAGACTGGCAAGATGAATACTACGTGTGGGACTGCGCCGCCGGAACCGGCAATTTGCTCGCCGGACTCACCAACAAATACAATATTTATGCCTCTACGCTCGATAAACAAGATGTGGACGTAATGCACGACCGCATCAAAAACGGCGCAAACTTATTGGAAGACCACGTATTTCAATTCGATTTTTTGAATGATAGTTTTGATAAATTGCCCCCAAGTTTGAAAAACGAAAAAAATTAGTTGTTTATATCAATCCGCCGTACGCGGAAAGCAATGGAAAAGTGAGCGTTACAAGAAATCAAATTCAGGTTTCAAATATTCATTCTAAATATGCTATCAAATTAGAAAAAGTAGGCGCAGAACTTTTCGCTCAATTTTTAGCAAGGATTTATTTTGAAATTCCTAATTGTGTGATTGCCCAATTCTCTAAACTAAAAATCATCAGTGGAGGGAATTCAAAAATTTTTAGAAATCATTTTTTGGCAAAACTCGAAAATCTTTTTGTAGTTCCCGCAAATACTTTTGACAATGTAAAAGGCGAATTTCCAATTGGTTTTTTTATTTGGAATACGCAACAAAAAGAAAAAATTGAAAGAATCGAAGCAGATGTACTCGACTTAAATGGAAACTTTATAAAAAATAAATTTTTCTATACTTACGACAATGAAAAAGGCAAGATAAATGAGTGGCTCAATCATTTTAAAATCCCAAAAAACAGCGAAAATATTGGATTTTTAATGGCAGATGCGCCTGATTTTCAAAATAATAATTTTGTTTGTTTGCTCAATGAAAAAGGCACAAGGCACGGAATTTTTTTAACAATTAGTCAAAATAATTTAAAAGAATCTTGTATTTATCTTACTGTTCGTCATAGCATTGAGTCTAGTTGGCTCAATGACCGCGACCAATTTTTATATCCTAATAAAGGCTGGGAAAAAGATACCAAATTTCAAAATGATTGCTTGGCTTTTGCCTTATTTCACGGGCAAAATCGAATTACTTCCAATGGTGGCATCAATCATTGGATTCCTTTTACCGAGCAAGAAGTAAACTCTAGAGAGAAATTTGATAGCAATTTTATGACAAATTTCATCAAAGGTAAACTCAAACCTACCGGCAACGGCACATTGTTAGAAGCTGAAAAACATAGAATTACGGCACTGGTATTTTCTGCGGAAGCTCAAGCTGTATTTGAAGCCGGAAAAGCCCTTTGGATTTACTATCACACCCAGCCCAAATGCAATGTAAATGCTTCTTTGTATGATATTCGGGAATATTTCCAAGGCAGAAACGAAGCCGGAAAAATGAACAACAAAAGCCAAGACGAAACTTATAACCAACTCATTGGCGAGTTGCGTGATAGTTTGAAAAAACTCGCCAAAAAAATTGAACCCAAAGTGTATGAATATGGCTTTTTGAAAGCCTAATAAAGTATAGATGGATAAACTAAAACGTGAAAAAACCGGCAGTTTTTTCACCCCGCAAATTTGGGTAGAATTATCACAAAAGTATTTATCAGATGTATTGGGCGAAGATTGGCAAGATGAATACTATGTGTGGGATTGCGCCGCCGGAACGGGCAATTTATTGAATGAATTGACCAACAAATACAATATTTATGCTTCCACTTTGGATAAGCAAGATGTGGATGTGATGCACGACCGCATCAAAAACGGCGCAAACTTATTGGAAGACCACGTATTTCAATTCGATTTTTTGAATGATAGTTTTGATAAATTGCCCCCAAGTTTG
>JALONJ010000356.1 GCA_025455045.1 Microscillaceae bacterium
TTGGAAATTTGGAAATTTGGAAATTTGGAAATTTGGAAATTTGGAAATTTGGAAATTTGGAAATTTGGAAATTTGGAAATTTGGAAATTTGGAAATTTGAAAATTTGAAAATCAAAATCTATTTATCAATACGTTCAAATTGATCAAATTATGCAGATTTTAAGATTTTTTAACAGCTTGATTGCGCAAGCCCAACAAAGCCGGGCGCACCAGCTCAATTTGTTGGCGCAGTTCCTCCTCAATTTTTGCCGATTGCAAGTTTTTGCACTCCAACAATTGCTCCACCGTCAAGCCCAACACTCCTATCAAATTGGCTTTAAACAAATTGGCATTTTTAAAACTAGCTCCACTTACCTCCGCACCCGCCAAATTTGCCTCCATCAACACGGCATTTTCAAAATCGGCTTTAATCAAAAAAGCATTTTGTAAATCAATTTTTATCATTTGAGCGTGCTTAAAACTTGCGCCCCCGGCGTAGGCTTGTTTAAAATTGGCTTGGTTGAGGTTAGCTTCCTCAAAATTGGTTTGGTTGAGGCGGGCATTTTCCAAATTACAACCAATCAATTGCGAATGAGCTATATTGGCTAAATTGAGATTGGCATTTTTGAGAATCACATAATTCAAATTGGTACGCGCCAAATAGCAATGCGCCAAATTGAGGTCATAAATTTTGTGGCGATTGAGCCGTTTGATATTTCCGGCAGTTCTAAATGCCGACTCCTCCGAAAGCCAAAGTCGAAAATCATCAATTTCATCAATATAAGTGCGAATCCGCCGCCGCCGCTCGCCTTGATTGTTGAGCCAAAAAATAAGAATACCAATAATTGCAATATCAAACAACATTCCGTGGGCTTCAGCCAAAACTTGCGCATAAAAATTGTTAAAATCATACAAATAATAAGGCAAGCTCAAGCCCACGACCACCACTGACAATAAAAATAAGACCAACAAAGAAATCATAATCGGGCTTTCGCCCAAGTTTTTGAAATAATCTGAGATTTTTTGTTGAAACTGCAAAAAGTTGAACTTCATTTAACTATAGTATAATTTTTTTAAGAAATTTGACTAACTGCAAAAATAATTAGTTAAAAATTTTGTTTTTATTGAAACTTTATTATTTACTTCGTGGTTACAAATAAGAAATCAGAAAACTATCTTATTCTAGGCAAATAAATTCCATTAAATTCTCGGTTAGTCGTTTACTTTTATTCAAGTATAGGTATTAACTTAGAACTTTTACAAAAACTTATCCATTTTGGTAAATATAAAGCAAAAAAATCTTAAATGGTTAATCTTACAAAATTTTATTTGTTTTTTTGTAAACTAAAAATGAACAAATCGGCAACATTCTCCTCCCCCATTTACCCCAAACAACTAAATTTTGCGCGCCTGAGGCGTTTGCATCTGGCTTACACTTAACCGCTTATTATTTTTTTAACTTTTACCCATTAATTAATACAATATTTTTTTCTTGATTTAGTTATAATCTTACACAAAAAGTTTTTTTCTAAAAAAAAAGAAACTTTTTTGACTTATTTATTCGTTAAATAAGAAAGATTGGGCAAAACGAAACCCAATCACCAATCAAATAGGATTTTTTCAAGATAAAAATAAACAAATTGAATTAGTTAATTATCTTAGAAAAATACAATAATATTTGGAAATTGTTTTTTTTACTGTTACCTTTGTCTCATTCAATTTTAAATTCGAGAAAAGCGTCCGAACCTCAATATGGTAAATATTTTTTGAATCGAGAAAAAAAGGGAATTATTAGTAGCAATTGAAGTAATGTTCCAAATAATATTTGGTTTTATATACAATGTTTTTGTCAGGATTAAAAAAAAATAACTTAAAAAAATGCGTCAACTAAAGATAACCCAAACCATTACTAACCGCGAAAGCCAATCGTTGGAGCGTTATTTCAATGAAATCAATAAGGTGGATTTGCTCACGCCCGATGAGGAAGTAGATTTGGCTCGTCGTATCCGTCAAGGAGACGAACAAGCCCTCGAAAAATTGACAAAAGCAAACTTGCGGTTTGTGGTTTCGGTTGCCAAACAATACCAAAACCGTAATTTATCATTGAATGACTTGATTAATGAAGGCAACTTGGGCTTGGTAAAAGCGGCTAAGAAATTTGACGAAACTCGTGGTTTCAAATTTATTTCTTACGCAGTTTGGTGGATTCGTCAATCTATTATGCAGGCTCTTGCCGACCAATCGCGGATTGTTCGCTTACCTTTGAATAAAACCGGAGCTTTGAACAAAATCAACCGAGCTTATTCGGAACTTGAACAAAAATACGAGCGCGAGCCAACCCCCGAAGAATTGGAAGAAATCTTGGATATGGATTTGGAAGAAATCAGCAGCACTTTGCGCGCCGGTACTCGCCAAATCTCGGTAGATGCGCCTTTTTCGGACGAAGAAAGCAACTCGCTTTTAGATGTATTGGAAAATAAAAATACGGTTTCAACTGACCACGATATGGCTTACCGCGACTCGTTGCGGGTAGAAACTTCGCGCGCCTTAGCCGCTTTGAGCGAGCGGGAACGCGCCGTAGTGGAAATGTTTTTTGGCATTGGCACCGACAATCCGATGTCGCTTGAGCAAATCGGCGAAAAATTGGACTTGACTCGTGAGCGGGTGCGTCAAATCAAAGAAAAAGCCATTCGTCGCTTGCGTGCCAGCTCGCGCAGTAAAATGTTGGCTGAGTACTTAGGCTAATCATTTGATTATTAATTGCTTATAAAAAATGCCTCTCAAGTTTTGAGAGGCATTTTTGTTATCTGGCTGCTGGGTTAAAATATTCAAGCTATTGATTATCTTTGACTTTTGACAAATAAGAATGTAACCCAGCCTTTAGGCCAATGCCATTAAGCTAAGTTGTAACATCAAACGGCTCTTTTAAAGTTGTTTTGGGTAACTAAATTTCGTCTTTTGGCTAAACTCTTTTTTCGTTTGGGTTGGACTTTATTGTCCACCACCGATTCGGTATTTTGCGTGAAAACCCGAATTAATTCTGCCACAATTTTGGCGGGTTCTTGGCTCAGAAACAAGCTAATAATCTTGGGTTTCAAGACTCCCAAGGCGACATTTTTGTTGATTTTACGGGGGCGAGTGGGCTTGGGGCGGTTTTCAAGCCCTTCATCTACCTGTATTTGGGCTTCGTTGATGAGCAATTGCCGGAGGTTATAGACAAACATTGTGGCATAGACCTCTTGGGCAATGGCTAGGGGTTTTAAACCACTAAAAACCATCATCAAACATTGGTTTTTCACGCTATCAATCATCGTTTCTATGCCCCAACGGAGATGGTACAATTCCCCTAAATCTGCCCGGCTAATCGCCTCACTATCCATCAAATTGGTGGCTAAGACTTCTATTTCGCCACTGGGCAGGATTATCTTCACTAACCGGATTGGGAAAGTATCCCCTTTTCGGAAACTGAGTTCGGTCATCGCGCCTTCCTCGGTGGCCGGGTGGGCAAAACTTTCGGTCTTAGAAACCGTAAAATGAACGATTTGGTCGGTAGCTTCACTAGCCATAAAATCTTTCACCACTTGATTAAAGCTGACTTTCAAGCGACACACAAAAGGCTTCTGCGTATCACATAAATAGGCAAAAATCGCCGCACTGGCAAAGCCTCGGTCGAGCAAGTTGATACTCTTGGCACAGACTTGCCACAAGACTTTTTTGAAGATACTCAATTCACTCTCCGTGGTCTTAAACAACTCGGTTTGCAAAATATAGCCATTCAACAAATCATAAGCAAATAGGCACTTGGCCATCGCCGTCTCCGTTTTTTTCCCCTTTCCTCCCCCAATTTGAGTCCCAAAATGAGCCGCCATTTCCGGCGTTTGAGGTAGCACTAGGCTCGACCCGTCATAGGCTTTTAAACCATAGCCCCGCCAAGTTTTATGCCGAAAACCCGCCTCCTCGATACCGTGTAATAACTCCGCTTGCCAAGCCTGATAAAACTCCGCCGCTATCTTGTAACGGGCTTGGCTGTAAGCACTTTTGGTAACTACCTCTAAGGCATTATTAGTCAATAGGTTATATAGCTCACTTGCCAGCGAGTTTTTCAACAAAGAGATGCCTAATAAGGCATATTGGGCAAAATCTAATTTCCCACTAGCGCGGCTAAAATCGGATTCAGAGACCCGATAGGTCGCCTTGGTCAGCGGGGAGGTTAAGAAATCTTTGAGTTTACCGATTATTTCTACTATTTTTGGGCTATAAGTCATCGTTAAATCTTTTATTTTTGGAGAATTGGTCTTTTTCAAAAGTAAGGATTTTCTTTGACTTATTTTAACCCCTTAGCTTAATGGCATTGGCCTTTAGGCTGCGCCTCCCACAGCCTAAAGACCAATGCCGTTAAGCTAAGAAAGGCTGTTTTCTTAACAAGTATAAAATTAGTGGAATTTTACCAGCAATTCTCACTGTTTAATTTTTTTAGAATTTTTAAAAACAAATTTTGATATAATTAACTGATAATTAGATACTTATAAATACACTTTTGCTACAACTTTCTTTTTTCTTGATAAAAAAGAAACAACGAAATCAAGCCTGCGCCAAAATTGCACCTGAATTTTTGGAACGAAAGCCTAAAATTCGCTTAGTCGCTCGCCGAAGCTCGCTTCAAACCGAATTTTTACGGCTTTCGTTCCAAAAATTCTAGGGTTTCGCTAAGGGCAATTTAATGAAAAAATACATTTAACTCATTGATTATCAATAAGTTAAGTTTTCTATTTTTTAAAACATAAAAACTCAAGTATTGAAATATTGCTTAATTATTTTATAACGAGAATTGCCGGTATAGTTTCAGCAATTCCCACTTTGGCACATCTAACTCATTGATTATCAATGGGTTAAAAATGTGGGTAACTAATTATTTTATAACTATCTGATTATCAGGGTTTTACAAGTCAATAAAAATTTTATAAGTCATTGATAATCAAGTACTTATCCATAGTGGGAATTGCTGGTATAGTTCAGAGAAATTGTGTAATTAATTGATAATCAATTAGTTACGATTTTAAAATCCTTAGCTTAACGACATTAGCCTAAAGGCTGGGTTACAATTTTATGAATACTTGATTATCCATTATTTATACTCAAAATTAATTATTTTTGAGCTTCGGCAAAGTTTGAAACTTTTGCCGAAGCTGAATCAAGCGATTTTTTGTTAGAAAAACCTATTTGATGGATTATACCTCTAAATCACGCGACTCGCTTCCGATAATTCAAAATAGCCAAACCGTTCAAAACCACCGCAAAGCCAACAATGGCAAACAATTGCTCTTTCAAATCCCACAAACTACTGCCTTTGATAAATATACTGCGAATTACTTCTACAAAATAAGTGGGCGGGCTGAGGCGGGCGATTACTTTTGCCCAATCGGGCATACTCTCAATGGGGGTATAAAGCCCGCTCATCAATACAAAAATCATCATAAAAAAGAAGGCAAACAGCGTGGCTTGTTGTTGGGTTTCGGTAAAAGTGGAAATCAACAAACCAAAGCCCAAAACCGCCGGTAAGTAAATAATGGAGAAAATATAAATATTCAGATAACTCCCCACCGGAAACAAACCAAAGACTAAATAGCTGATTATCAAGCCTAAAGTGATACTTACTAAGCCCAAAACCCAAAAAGGAATCAGCTTACCTAAAATGAATTGGTATTTTTGAATCGGGGTAACATTGATTTGTTCAATGGTGCCGATTTCTTTTTCGCGCACAATGTTCAAAGCCGTCAAAAAACTCCCCACCATCGTAACCAAAATGCCCAAAATGCCCGGTACGATGAATAATTTGTAATTGGACAAAGGATTGTACCAATTGGCAGTGCGAATATCAATGCTTGGAATGGCATTGAATCGACTGACTTTGCCAAATTCCTCGCGGATTTCGCGGTTAAAATCTTGCACGATTTGCGCCGCATACACACTGCCCAAACCGGCTTTGATGCCATTGATGGCATTGGCACTGAGCATCAAATCGGCTTTATTTTCCCGAATCAATTGTTTTTCAAACTTGGGCGGAATTTCTAAGATTAAATCGGCTTGGTTTTTTTCAATTGCCTGCAAAGCCTGCGGATGGCTTGCCGAGTAATCGGTCAATTGAAAATACTTAGAAGCATCTAATTTATGAATCAGACGTTGCGAATATGCCGAGTGGTCATTATCCACAATACTGATAGAAATATTTTTGACCTCATAATCAGCCGCCAAAGGAATCAAAATCAATTGAATAATCGGCATGGCAAATATCATTCGGAGAATGGTCGAATCTCGAAATATTTGCCTAAATTCTTTGCGTAATATGACTAAGATTATATTCATTTCAATATTTGTTGATTTTGTAAAACAGCCTGTTAGGCTGTGAGCTTAACAGCCTAACAGGCTGTTTTACAATGGATTATCAGTTTTTTTAAAACTTCACAAAATATACTCCCTCTCCTTTGGAGCTAATCTCCCTACAGAATTTTAAAGTGCTGATAATCAATCACTTAACTATCATTATTTTTAATTGGTGTAGTAATTGATAATGCTCAATAATCAAATT
>JALONJ010000357.1 GCA_025455045.1 Microscillaceae bacterium
TTACGACTTTTCACCCCGAAATTCTAGGGTTTCGCTAAGGGCAATTTAATGAAAAATACATTTAAAGCATTGATTATCAATTATTTATGTATTTTGCTACTTTTATAAATATAAAAGTTAAAATATCAAACTTTTGTTCAATTATTTTACAGTTGGAATTGCTGGCTAAGAACCCTTTTGTTTTATAAATACTTGATAATCATATATTTACAAAAAAATACAGAAAAAACTTAATTATTTTTTTACAAAAAATTTCAAATTTAATTTTCTAGTCTTTACCTTTGTACTCCCAAAACGGATATGGAGATTGTAGCTCAGCTGGTTAGAGCGCCTGATTGTGGTTCAGGAGGTCACGGGTTCGAACCCCGCCCTTCTCCCTAAAAGCCTAAAATTCAAAAGAATTTTAGGCTTTTTTGTTAGCCTTAGTGAGCTAGGAATATATACAAAATAAAGTAAAATTTTTAAAACATAATTATTTGAAAATCAGTCAGTTACAAAATTACTTATTCCCTATTTTGTCAGGGCTTGGCTGGCAATTTGGGCAATTTGTTGTTTTTTCTCAGCACTCATTTTGTCATAAGTTTTAATCAACATTCCCAAACGCGGGTTGCCGGTAAAAAAACCTCGTTGTTTATTCATAAAATGCCAAAACAAGGCATCCCATTCTTCACACCACTTGCCTTTGGGATAGTTACTCATTTTGAGTACATAACTACTCCCACTGATGTAGGGCTTGGTAGCCATCAATCCACCATCGGCAAATTGGCTCATTCCATATACATTTGGCACCATTACCCAATCATAAGCATCAATAAACAACTCCATAAACCACTGATATACAGCATCGGGGGCAAATTCGTTTAAAAGCATAAAATTGCCCAATAGCATCAATCGCTCAATATGGTGGCAATAGCCGGTTGCCAATACTTTGCGGATGGTAGCATCAATGGGTTCAATGCCGGTAGTAGCGTCATAAAAAGCTGAGGGAATTTTTTTGGTAAATTGCCAAAAATTTGTTTTTCGTTCTCGCACGCCTTCATACACATATACCCCCCGAATAAACTCTCGCCAACCAATAATTTGCCGGATAAAGCCCTCAAGTGTATTCAAACTGATTTGCTGCTCATCGGCAAAATCCAGGGTGGTTTCTATCACTTGCCACGGTGTAAGCAAGCCAATGTTGAGCATTGGTGTAAGGAGGCTATGATGCAAAACATTTGCTTCGGCTACGATGGCATCTTCATAAGCCCCAAACTCGGCAAATCGTTGTTCCAAAAATGCTTTTAACCACGCTTGGCTTGCTTGGTGGGTGCTGGGATAGGTAAAATCATTGGAAATACTGCCATAATTATCGGCATAGTGGGCTTGTACGTACGAGACGGCGGCTTGGTAAAATGTATTGGGCTGGGGAAATATGGTTTGGGGTGGGGTTTTATCTTTGGGGTATTTCAAGCGGTTTTCGGCATCAAAACTCCATTTGCCCCCAAGGGGTTTCTTGGCTTGGTCAAGCAAAATATTCAATTTTTTTCTTTGTTGAATGTAAAAATCCGTCTGAAAATACCTAGACCTACCCACAAAATACTCGGCTATTTCTGCCAAAGTATTGATAAATAAAGGGCTGGGCTTGACAATGGTTTTGATGCCAAATTGAGTGCAAGTTTGGGTGATTCGTTTCTCTAGCCAATTGTCGCATACCTCATAATAATTGATTTCCTTGATGCCGTCTGTCGCTAATTGGGCAATCAGTTTTCGAACATCGTGCAGTGGGCTAATTGCCTCGATATACCTGACCGATACATTTTGAGTGCCTAAATAATGCTCGTAGTATTTCATTGAGGCGCGATGCAAAACCAGTTTTTGCTTATGGAATTTGTACTGGCTAAAAAATAAATATTCCTCAATCAGATATACCGGCTGACCTGCTTGTATCGGCTCAATATTCTCGAATAATTGGTGAGGAAATATAAGAAATATTGATTTCATTGGGAGAATTAGATTTGGTTCTTTGCCCATTTTGAGGAAGTTCTCGCTTTATTCTAAGCCTAAACTCATTTACGCGGGCAGGCTAGACAGCCTGCGTTACAATTTTCCTGAAAAGTGCTGAAGAATTGTTAATTTTTTATAAATACTTGATTATCAATTAGTTATAATTTTAAAGTGGTTCTTTACCTATTTTGAGGAAGTTCTGGCTTTATTCTAAGCCTCAACTCATTTACGCGGGCAGGCTAGACAGCCTGCGTTACAATTTTCCTGAAAAGTGGTGAAGAACCTTTAAAGTTTTGATTTGCGGCTGTTTTTTAGCTCGTTTTGTTTTTATTCATTCGGCATTTATCGCTGCAATATTTGACTTCGTCCCATACTTTTTCCCATTTTTTGCGCCAGGCAAAAGGGCGATTACAGACAACACAAGTTTTGGTTGGGAGGTCTTGTTTTTTCTTTTGTTTCATATTTCAACGACCGGTTTATCAACTTTTGCGTAGCTTAGTCTTGCCATTTTTTGGGTAGTATGATAGCTATCCAAGCCACTCACGGTTACAGTTTCGGCGGCTTCCAAATCCACAAAGCCATCTTTTTGAATATACTCATCAGGAACAATTATTTTGATCATTTTTCCTATTATCAAAAAAGTACCATTCAATTCAATGTCAATTTTTTGCACCAATTCACAAGCAAATTTTATCCGGCTTTCTTTGACAAAAGGCGCAACAATGCCCTCTACATATTCGGCATTTAAACCAACTTGGGCAAACTCGCTTATTCCTTCGGGGTATTTGGCACTGCATTGATGGGCTTGTTTATAAAAACTTGGATTGATGTGATTGAGGGTATAATATCGCGTATTGACGATATTGCCCAAAGTATTTTGTTTTTCTTCATTGGGGCGGACTATGATGCCGCACAAAGCCGGATTTGCCCCCAAATGAAACAAACTACTGAATACCGCAAGGTTTTCTTGATTTTCGGGGCTTTTGGTTCCCACCAAAACTAGGCTTTTGAAACCGCCCAATGAATTGATAAAATTTGCTCTAAATCTTGTCTCAAGATTCAGAATGTCAAGATGATTGTATATCATTTTCTTGGTTACGTGTATGGATTGATAATATTCTTTTGTTTTCTTGTTTGACTAAATCATTATTTCTATGTCCCCAAATGCTTGTCCTCGCCAATTGACCGCTTGATTTTATATCAATGATCGGGGCAGGGTAGTGTTTGCCTATGACTACTTCGTACATCTCTTGCTCGAGCAAAGTCATTTTTTGAGGTTCGTGGATAAATTGGCTAGGTACATTTCGTAGTTCGGGCAACCATTGTTTGATAAAAACCCCTTCGGGGTCGTGTTCTTGGCTTTGTTTGACGGGGTTGTAAATTCTAATGGTATTGATACCCGTAGTTCCGGCTTGCATTTGAAATTGGGGATAATGGATACCGGGTTCATAATCCAAAAATAATTGCGCCAGATGATACACCGCCTCCCGCCAATCTTGGTACAAATGATGACAAAAAAAGCTCACCAACATCGCCCGCATCCTAAAATTGAGCCAGCCGGTTTTTTCCAGACATTTCATACAAGCATCAACCAAAGGAAACCCTGTCTTGCCTTGCTTCCACGCTTCTATATATGCCTGATTTTGAGGGTGTTGCAATAATTCATAACCCGCATTGAGGCATTGGGTTTCATAACTGCACTCTACCTCAAATTTTTGGATAAAATGGCAATGCCATTTCAGTCGGGTGAGGAAGTTATTTAAGGAAGATTTGAAACCAGAGGTTTTTTGGGCGGTAGCTACCATTTGATAGGCTTGTCGAATACTGATATTGCCCCAGCTTAGATAAGGCGAAATTCTGGCACAGCTTTTTCGACTATCCAAAGGTTTGCTGATATGTTTTGAATAATTTTTGCCCCGAGTAGCAATAAAACTTTGTAAATATTTCAATGCAAAATCTTCGCCCGCCGGTTGAAAACTTGCGGGATAGTCGGCAAGTTTTGCTTCCCAAATCTTGGGCAAAGGGTATGTGTTGGTCAATGCCAAAGGTGCAGATTTTTGAAATGTATTGTGAATAATGGGGCTATTGACGTATTCGTGCCATCGCTTGTCCCAGTCTTTCCGATTTTTAAGCCCTCTGATGATACCATCTCTTTGAAATTGTTGCCACACAATGCCATTTGACCGGCAAAATCGAGCTACGGCTTGGTCGCGGGCGTAGGTAATCTGAATGCCACTTTCTTGGTAGCTGTAAAGATTTTGAATACAGTATTGGTCTTGAATGGTTTGCAACACCTCAAGAGCTTCGGCATAAAAAATGATAACTTCTTTTTGATAAGTTGCCAATTGGTTATTGAGTTGTAAAACCGAATGATATTGAAATTGCAAATGCCGAAGGCTAGTGTCAGGGTATTGGATGATGCTTGGCTCGAACAAAAAAATAACCAAGTAAGGCAACTTACTTTGTTCGGCTTGCCAAAGCGGCAAATGGTCTTGAGACCGAATATCCCGCTTGATCCAGACAATATTGATTGTTTGCTTTTTCAATCTAAATCTTTAATTTGTGGTTATTAAAAGTTTTATAATTATCTGTATATCAAGTATTTATAAGAATTATATGGTTCAATCGTTAATTTGGGAATTGAGGCCAAACCCTAAGGGTTTTTAAAACCCTTAGGGTTTAAATGATCTTGAAAAATTACTATGAATTAACCAAATTAACGATAGAGCCAATTTTATTTGCAAAAGGTGGCTCAAAAACAAACCATTTAACCACCAAGAACACGAAGAAAATACCCACAAAGTTCACTAAGGACTTTGGGCTGCTTTGTGCTGACCTTTGTGAACTTTGTGGTAAAATTACCCTGTGGTGTAAATATTTGATAATCAATCACTTACTCCAATGTTTGCGAATACAAATCATTTTAAATGATTTCCTAAAATACCCAATTTTATCCAAGTACAAACGTTTTCTGCTAACCTTCTTGCAAAATAATTATTGTATAAATAATTGATTATCAATGAATTAAGTATAATTTAACAACAACAATTTAATTATGATTACTCATCAAGTTTTTTAAATATTTTTCGCATTTTTTCCAATAACTAAAAAAGGAAGGATAATAACCGCTTATTTGCGGAAATAACCATTCCCGCGCGTGCCTTATTCCGCGATAATGAGCATTGGTGGGGTGTTCTTTGTAATGAATGGTTTTTTCGGAAATGTTTTTGGACAAATCGGCAA
This sequence comes from Microscillaceae bacterium, assembly GCA_025455045.1. Classification (GTDB taxonomy): domain Bacteria; phylum Bacteroidota; class Bacteroidia; order Cytophagales; family Microscillaceae; genus JALONJ01. Next base: position 5,230 of record JALONJ010000357.1, read on the forward strand.
ATTCACCTACCAATATTTGGAGATTGTCGATGTTTTTTGCCAATTCCAGCCCAAAATCAAGGTTTTTGGGAGATATGGGGTATTTTTTAAAAAAACTAGGCTCAAGCAATAAAACCCGATTGGCTGCGCGATGTTTATCCCAATGAGGGTCTAAATTGTAAAAATTATAAATGTAGGTAGGCAAGGCACTATCTAGGCTAATCGGCTGATAATCAGGGAGTAATGTATCGGCTTGCCAAGCTGTAAGGGCTTGCAAAGCTTGAGGTATGGCAAGACCGGCAAACGATTCGTATTCTATGGCTAAAAAAGTATGGGTTTGGTGAGTATGGCAGTACTTATTGATATTGGCTTGATTGGCAAAGTATTTTTTTTGACTAAAACAACCCGCTACCCATTGCCAGCTCAGGGCGTTGCTTGCCCAATCAGCATCTAAAAGGTAAAAATATAGCCATTGAGCCGGGACAAGCCAATGACTTTGGGCAATGTTGCAAGCCATACTAGCCACATACATGCGCAAATGATTGTGCATATAACCTGTGTCGTACAAAGTACGGATTCCTTGGTCAATGGCGGTAATGCCGGTATGCGCCTCCACAATATTTTGGGCGATTTGATGATTGCTCACTTGGGTTTGCGCTTGTTTGATGTCTTGATCAATTTTATCGCCCAGAGCTATCCAAACTTGTTGAAAATAATCGCGCCAAGCCAACTCTTTCAAAAAACTTTCTATTTCCGAAGCCTCAAAGCCCCGCGCCAAAGTCCGAATTGCCACTTGCCTCGTCGAAATCACCCCCCGAGAAATATACGGCGATAGCTTGGTTACTGCTCCGTCAATATAATTTCGACTTTTGCCGTACTCAATGGGGTCAATGGCTTCAATTTGCTGAATGATTTGTGAATAATTAGTCGCAAACATCTTTATCTTTTGGAGATTTTGTTGTGAGTAATACTTCTTTGCAAATTGGCTTTGAATCTCGTGATTTCAGGGTTTCGTTTGTGCAAATGTTTTTGACTGATGCCCTGATTTACCCGCTTGCGCCAAAGCAAAAAACTACGTTTTTTCAATTGATTGCGCATCAAAGCAATGACTTCGGCTTCGCTCAAGCCAAATTGCGCTTTGATGGCTTCAAAAGGCGTTCGGTCTTCCCAAGCCATTTCAACGATTCTGTCTATTTCGGTTTCGGTCATTGAAGTATGAATTTTAAAATTAAAGTAATTTTGGTTCTTCACCACTTTTCAGGAATGAGAATTTTTTTCTGAAATTTATCAATTTCAGTGATTCTGAGCGAAGCGAAGAATCTAAAGCGTTGATTATCAA
>JALONJ010000358.1 GCA_025455045.1 Microscillaceae bacterium
TTTTAATGTTGGTTTTGTTGAGTGTGTAAGTAGTTTCCATTTTTTTTGAGATTAAATTGTTTTGATGTTACAGTATAAATCCAAAGCTGTGCCAATGCCAAAATTTATAGTTAAGTGCTTGATAATCAATTACTTACATATTGGCACAAAAACAATTTTTTCCCAATTTTGGAAACAATTTACCAAGTCTTACTCATTTTGGTACAAAACCTCGCAGATGTAAGAAATTGCCCTCAAAATGCTGTTTTTCGTTTTTTTATTTTCCCCTTTTGACATTTATTACTTGGGGAAATGGTGTGATGGTAGAATGGTGGAATGGTGAGATAGGGAAATGAATATTCTTTGGAGGTATCTGATAATCAATAGATTAGCTTAATTTGTGGCTTGATTTTCTTAGTAGTTATCCAAACAGACTGTTACTTTATTTTAAAAATATAATTCTTAGTAAATGCCTGACTGCGTCCGCCTTTGGAGGATTATGCACCAAAGGTGGACACGGCTATTACTTTGCGCCTTAGCGTCTTTGTGCGAAAATAGAATTGTATAGTAGTATTGTGAAAATAGATCACAAAAGAATAACTAACTGATTATCAGTGTTTTATGAATTGTTTTAGTGGGGTTAAAAAAACTTCAAAAAAGCGGCGATAAATGGCGCAGCGAGCAACAGTCCATCAAAACGGTCAAGAAAACCGCCGTGTCCGGGAATGCTGGAGCCGGAATCTTTGACCTGAATACTGCGCTTAAACATCGACTCTACCAAATCGCCATAAGTTCCGGCAACGACCACAATGAAAGCCACGCCCGCCCATTGCGCCCAGCTCAAATGCCGAAAGTATTGGCTCAACAAGACCACCATCAGGCTACAAGCAATGAAGCCTCCGGTAGAGCCTTCCCACGATTTTTTGGGCGAAATTCGCGCAAATAACTTGGTTTTGCCAAAACCTGAGCCAATAAAATAGGCGGTAATGTCGTTAATCCAAATCAAAAAAAACGTACCGACTATGATTTGATAGCTGTAAAAACCTTGCGAAAAAACTGCAAAATTGAGGGCTGAAAACGGAAAAGCTATATAAGCAATGCCCAGAGTGGTAAGCCCAATGCTCTCGAAGGCTTGCTTTTCGGATTTGTCGTATAACTTGAGGATAAAAACCAAGGCAAAAATCGGATACAAAAGAAAAAAGTATGTATTGGCTAACTGTCCCGTAATCATCAAGGCACTCAAAACATACAACAATACCCCGGCAAAAACCCCAAAAAACTGCAAAGGACGCTTGCCTTCGGCTTTCAAAAGGCGGAAAAACTCCATCAAACAAACCGTGCAAATGACCAAAAATACAAAAAAATAAGTCCATTCATTCCACAACATTCCTCCCATCATCATAAAAAAGCCCAAGAAGCCATAAATCAAGCGACTGCGCAGGTTATCGCTATTTTTCGATAAATCTAATTTCATCTTCAATTAATTTGATTGCCTTCAAAACGTTTTGCGAGCTGACATATACTTCACAATTGCCATCAAAGTAGCCCGGATATGCCGAGTCTTTGCGATTAATCAAAACCGGCAACAAACTATTTTGTTCAAGAATTGATTTGACGATTTCGGCTTGGTACAAGTCTTTGGAAGAATACACTTTTTGCCAATTCATAGGAGTTTTTGAGTTGCGATTCAATGTAAATTACTGATTATCAAGTGATTGATAAATTTTATCATCACGATAAATCAACTAAGCAGTTTTTAGCTCGGTGACACAAATTTAGGGGCAAATTTTGGATAAATTAAAAATCAGGCTCAATCTTAGCCAAGTTTAGGCAAAATCAAGCAAGCTACAATAAGGGCATTTTGAAAGAAATATTCATAACTGCCTGATTATCAATTAATTACATATTTTTATAAAAACTTACTCGATATCTTTAAAAAAGTTATTTATCATCAAAATCAATTGGTTTTAAATTTCGGCAAAGTTTTAAACTTTGCCAAAGTTCAATAGGCACTACTCTAGGAAGTGCAGTGGCGCAGGTGGGGTCTTCTTCGCCTCTGGCAGACTCTATCCGGCGCGCACTATCCTCAAGCCTTTCGGGCAAATAGACACAAAAAAAATGGTCAGTAATTGAAAACTGACCATTGTTAAATATCAAACATAAAATTACATAACTTGCTGATAATCAAATGATTAACTAAATATCTATTCGTGTCGCAAGGCTTCAACCGGATTGGCAAAACCTGCTCTAAAAGCTCGGTAAGCAATCGTAAGCACGGCAATAATCATAATCGTAAGCGTAGCCAATACAAAAACAAACCCGTTTAACTTAATGCGATAGACAAAGTTTTGTAGCCATTGACTCATAAAATAATAAGCAACGGGTGCGGCTATCAAGCCCGAAATCAGCACCAAGCGCAAAAAGTCTTTGGTCAATAAACCCACAATACTCATTACCGAAGCCCCCAACACCTTGCGAATCCCGATTTCTTTGGTTTTTTGCAATGCCAAAAACGAAATCAAACCATACAAACCCAAGCACGAAATAAAAATCGCTAATCCGGCAAATATTTGATAGGTAGTCGTAAGGCGCACCTCTTGTGCATAAAAATTGGCAATGCTCTCATCTAAAAAATACCCTTCAAATACTTTTTCAGGAAAAGCTTTCTCGAAAGTTTGACGAATATTGGCTACGGTTTCTACCAAATTTTTGCCCGATAGTTTGATTCCGGCACGGTAGTAATAGTTTTCGGTCGGAAAAATACAAATTGCCTCCATCGCATCACGCACCGAACCTCTCTGAAAATCTTTGACCACGCCCGAAATGGGTAGCCAATCCTTGCCCCCAATCCGAATACTTTTACCCACAGCTTCTTGAGGATTTTTAATGCCTAATTTTCTTAGCAAAGTTTCATTGACCACCAGCGCGCTACCGGTATCGCTGGGCGCGTAGCCTTTGCCGGCAACAAATTCCAGCCCATACGTTTTGAAATAATCGGCATCGGCGATTTTCATCGAACTATTGAAATCGGCATCTTTGCCTCGGCGATCATAAGCAAAATTTGATGACCAGGTATTGTCCGAACTCGGTGGGTCATTGGCATACGAAACGGCTTGAATATTAGGATTTTGCAACAATTCATTTTTCAAAGCCTTGAGTTTGAGGCGGCTTGGCGTATCGTTGTCAATTGGTACAATATACACGCCTTCTTTGTTGAAACCCATATCCAAATTTCGGATAAATTGCATTTGTTGCATAGCAATCAAAGTGCTGATAATCAGGATTTGGGCAATCGAGAATTGTAAAACGACCAGCCCCCGTTTCAAAGACACTCCGCCGATATTTTGCACTGTAATTTTGTTTTTGAGGGCTTGTGCCGGTTGAAAACCCGACAAAATCAAAGCCGGATAAATGCCTGATAATAAGCTCACTAGCCCAATCACCAAACCGGCAAATGCCCAAATCATCGGATTGGTAATCAAATTGATGTCGGGCGGCAAGTTGGATACTTGATTCATAAACGGCAAAGCCAATTCGCTCAAATTAATGGCTATCAAAACCGAAATACTGACAATCACCAAGGTTTCGCCCATAAATTGCCAAAGCAATTGCTGGCGAAAACCACCCAAGAGCTTCCGAATACCGACTTCTTTGGAGCGACTCACGGCTTGAGCAGTTGCCAAATTGATATAATTGATAGATGCCATTACCAAAATCAAAATACCAATCAACGAGAGCGTCCAAAGGGTGGACTTTGCCATTGTGCGGTCTTTGAAATTGCTCAAATCCGGGTCAAAATGGATTTCGCGCAAGGGGTTGAAATAATGCGAATTGACCGAATTATCTTTGCGCTTGCCATAGTGTTTTTTCGAGAATTTATCAATCAATTGGTCTGCCTTAGCTTTGCTTAGGTCTTTGGGAAATAAAACAAATACTTGGTCATTGCTACTGGTACTGCCCCAATTATTTAGATTAAACATATTTTTAAATTCGGGATAGATTTCGGGATATTTGAGATAAGTAGCATAAGAACCAATAATTTGCATCGGAAAATCGGAATTACTCGGCGGGTTTTTCAAAATGCCTTTTACCTGAAGGGTAATTTTATTATCCATTTTGAGGTACTGCCCCATTGCATTTTGCCAAGAACCAAAGTATTTTTCGGCTATTTTTTGCGAAAGCACGACTACAAAAGGGTCTTTGAGTACGGCGGGAGAACCAGCCTGCCAAGCAAAATCAAATATGTCAAAAAACTCCGGCTCGACAAACAAACCTTCACCTTCTTCTCTAAATTTTTTGGCTTCGCCAACATAGTTGGGATTTTTGCCCAAAATAGTCATTTGTGGGTCAATCGTACCAAACACCGATACCACTTTTTCCAATTGCGGCATATCCAAACGCAGGGCTTTAGCCAGTGGTTTGGGGCTGCCGGGCGTGCGGTCAATATTGCCATTGGCATATTTGCTCATTTTGGCTATTCGGTAAATGCGCTCGTACTTGGTATGAAAGCGGTCAAAGCTCGACTCAAAATTCACCACCAAAAAAATCAACAAACACGCGGCAATTCCTACCGCCAAGCCAAGAATATTAATCAATGAATAACCGCGATTGCGCCAAAGACTGCGAAAAGCTATTTTTAAATAATTTTTAAGCATACTGTATAGATTTATGGGATGAGGGTGATATGGTAGTATGGTGCTATGATGTAATTTTGAATGGAGTAGATTGTTTTGCATTACGCACTATGCACTCAACATTATTACTCTCACGCAAAACTTATTCCTTTTCATTTAAACAATTGATTACCAGATACTTACAATAAATTTATAATTCAAAAAATGTTCGTTTTTGATACAGTATTGTTCATTTTTGTATGCAAATTAATTGGCTCTATCGTTAATTTGGTTAATTCATCGTAATTTTTCAAGATTATTTAAACCCTAAGGGTTTTTAAAGCCCTTAGGGTTTGGACTCAATCCCCAAATGAACGATTGAACCAATTAATTTTATCCATCATTACCCAGAACTATGGTCTGCTGCTAATATCTCCTCAACAACCCTCTCGCCGGAACGAATCGCTCCCTCGATATAACCATTCCAAATATCCGAAGTTTCGGTACCCGCCCAATGAATACGCCCTACCGGTTGACGCAGGGCTTTGCCGTAGCTTGTCCAGCCACCGGGAGGCATCAGCGCGGCATAACAGCCCCTGCTCCATTCTTCGTCTGCCCATACGTGGTCAAGATATACAGTAGGGTTTTCGGCGGCTTTGCCAAAGTATTTAGTTAAATCATTGATTATCAGAGGTTTGCGTTCTTCCATTGTCAATTCGGCAAGTTGGCGGGCTTTATCACCCAAAGCAAAACCCATCAAAACTCCCTTTGCACCATCGTAAGGGCTATTGTCAAATGCTACATTGGTAAAGCCCGAATCGCTGGCTACTTGTCCATTTAGCCCCATTTTGCGCCAAAAGGGGCTGGGATAAATGGCATAACATTTCAAAACCGAACCCATCGGCATTCTTTGGCTGAGTTGGTCGCGCGAAGCGGGTAGTATAGGCTCATAACGGATACGGGCGGCTAAAGTGGGCGGAATAGCTACGACTACTCTCCGGGCAAAATAAGCAAAATCATCGCCTTTGACTTCTACGCCATTGGTATATTGCCGAATGAGCCTCACTGGGGCATTGAACTGAATTATATCCCAAAATTGTTTTGCCAAGCGATTTGCCGGTTCTTGCGCCCCACCCAAAATGCGTTCTTCTTGCGCGCCGTTGGCTACCGAAATCAAAGTATTCAAATCGCGCCCCGATTTGATATAAAACAAAGTATGCAAAAAAGAAATATCTGCCGGTTCGCAAGCAAAAACCGCCTGAATACCCACGTATATCATTTTTTGGGTTGCTTCGAACCAAATATTTTGCTTGAGCCAAGTTGCCAAAGTCATTGCATCCCACTCGCGCGCCTGTGGGGTGCGCCAAGGAGCTTGCAAATCAACCGATTGGGCAAGACGATTGAGTTTTTTGATAACATAATCCAAGTTGAGCAAAGCCGGTAGATTGATTTTGGGAATAATGCCCGAATAATCCTTGATTTTGCCTTGAAAATAAAGCCGACTTTTGCCCTCATTATAGGTTTTGAACGTTTCAACGCCCATTTCTTGGCACAACGCATAGATTTTATCTTGAGTCGGACCAATCCACTGCCCTCCCAAATCGACGTAGGTATTTTCGTCTAAGTTTTGGGTAAATACGCGCCCGCCGACTCGGTGGCGCGCCTCAAGCAGTTTTACTTTTTTTCCAGCAGCCAGCAATTGGCGCGTTGCTGTGAGTCCGGCAAAGCCCGCACCCACCACAATTACCTCATAATCAAGGATGTTTTCGGCAATTTTTTCCATTTTTGTTACTCAATGCAAAGGTTTGTTAAGAACAATAGTTCGGGCAGTTTCGTTTTTGGTTCTTCACCACTTTTCAGGAATGAGAATTTTTTTTCTGAAATTTATCAATTTCAGTGATTCTGAGCGAAGCGAAGAATCTGAAACTCTTGAT
>JALONJ010000359.1 GCA_025455045.1 Microscillaceae bacterium
GTTCCACGCAGGATGACGACTTGGGGGATTTTGGATTGTTTTTTTTAAAAATTTAATTTTTTGTACTTTTTTAATATATTTCAAAATATTCACGTTAATCTAATGTGAGTATTTTTATAACTAATTGAGTGTGTCTGCCTCTGGCGGATTATCAGCTATTTATCATACATTTCTTTGACCACAAAGCCCACTAAGTTTGCCCAAAGAACACTAAGTAATGAAGAATGAATTATGTAAAGTGAATGATTTTTTAATTACTTGAAAATCAGTATGTTATCAAAAAATGTTGCTTCAATCGTTCATTTGGGGATTGAGTCCAAACCCTAAGGGTTTTAAAAACCCTTAGGGTTTAAATAATCTTGAAAAATTACGATGAATTAACCAAATTAACGATAGAGCCAAAATGTTGTTTACAATATTGTTTTATTGTTCCTAAGCCATTTACTTTGTGAGCCTTTGTGGGTATTTCTTGGTGAACTTGGTGGTAAAATCAGTTTTTAAAATGGCTAATTTGGGCTTTCAAAGGTCTATTTTGGAGGTATATCAATTGCTCTTAGCGGCTAAATAACCCATTTTTTGAGATATTCCTAATTCGTAATTCCTAATTCGTAATTCCCAATTCCTCGACTATTCATTACTCAACTCATCGGCTCTCCAGCCAAGCCAAAATCCAAGCGAAGACTTGGGCGCGGTCGAGGTCATTGTGAAGCTCGTGGTAGGCATCTTCCCAAATTTTGAAAGTCAAATACTCCGGTTTTACTTTTTGGGCAAATAATTTTGAACCTTCGGGCGAAGTAAGTCGGTCAGCCCCTCCGTGATACAACAACAAAGGCAAGCTAAAATTGGCGGCATTGCTCAAAGCCCATTCGGCGGCGGCACTACCCTCCAAAAAAAACCGAGGAGTGGTTTTGCCGTGAACCAAAGGGTCGTTTTTGTACTTTTCTACTTCTTGAGCATCGCGCGAGATGGCTTCCACTTCCAAATTGGTGGGCTGGGTAAGTTGGGGGTAGATATAATTAACTACTTTTGCCAAACCAACTTGCCAAGCCGGAGGCACAAAACCCAATTTGAGCCAAGCACCAGATACTATCACTCCTTTGAGCAGGGGATTGCGCCGCAACACATAATTGAGAACCACATTGCCCCCCATACTATGCCCAAACAAAAACACGGGCAGGTCGGGAAAAGCAATTTTTACTTGGCGCAAAAACTCCTCTACATCACTCAATAAACGCTCGTAATTGGGCGTATGTCCGCGTTGCCCCTCCGATTTACCGTGTCCGCGATGGTCAAAACCCATTACCGCATACGAATTTTGGAGTAAAAAATCAACCCAGTAGGAATAACGTCCGCTATGTTCGCCCATTCCGTGGACTATAGCTATTACGGCTTTGGGTGGGGTTTGGGGCTGCCATTTTTGTCCGAAGAAGGTCAATTTGTCGGGGCTTTGCCAACTAAAAGTTTGTGATTGCATAGATTAAATGTACTAATATGTTGATTTTAAAGTATTGATATTTAAAATAAATTGAGTGTATAAATTACTGATAATCAGTTGTTTGTGCAATACGCTTCCTTAAAATAGGTTCAAAATAAATAATTTGAACTAGGCAAAACTAAGGTTTTTTTGCCAAAAACAATGACTACCGAAGCGTGAATCATATATCTAGTTTTTCAGGCTTGAGGTAAATACGACCATTTGGATAAATATTGTATTCAAATCGTACAGTTTTATTTTTTCAATAAATTCATAACTAATTGATAATCAAACACTTATGAATAAGGAATGAGTTTTGTGATAGTGCATAATGCTGAGTGCATAGTGCTGAATGATTCGCACCATTTCACTATTTTGCCATTTCACTATCTCACTATTTTACCATTTCACCATCAAACCATTTTTTTGATGCTCAAAAATTATTTCAACATCGCTTTTCGGAATCTTTGTTATAAAAGAGATTACTTTTCTAAATAAAACCTAAAATAACTTTTGTAAAACCTAAAATCTGAAATTTCTTTATCTTAAAACACAAATCAAAAATTATGAAAACCTTAAAAAACTCTCTCAAAGCAGTATTATTTTTAATTGTATTTTTCAATTTTAAATCCGCAATAGCCCAAATTGAGCCTAAATTTGATGAGCGCATCGAACTCACCTCAATCATTTGCAGATTAGCCGGTTATTGGGAGTACAGTGCTAATAACTTAACCCAATATACTGCCAATATTGATGAGTATTTTGCAAAATACAAAAATCATCCTGCCATATTGTATGCCCAAAAAATAAGAGCTGATTTGGGTATTAGTTTTGATGCCATTCCAAGCTTTGCCATCCGAATCAATCAACCGCCTCTGCTCACGCCCTCCGATGTAATGAATGATGGTGGTTTGGACAAAAGATGGAATCCGACAGCGGTTGCCGAATTTTCTAAGCATATTCAAGCATTTTATAAAGATACCAAATGTGATGCCTTCTTCAGCAATCATCAAGACTTCTATAGCAAAGCTACCGAAAGTGCGAGAAAATTAATAAAACAGGTGAATTTTCAGTGGTATAATAATTTTTATGGTCAAAAACCTAAAGCAAAATTTAATTTTATTTTAGCTTATGCCAATGGATTTTCTAATTACAATGTTACCATCGTCCATCCTGATAAAACCGAAGAGTTGTTTGCTATTTTAGGTATTTATAATCAGGACGCAGAGGGAATGCCATTTTTGAAGCAAGAGGATTTGTTTACCCTCATTCACGAGTTTGGGCATTCCTATAATAATGCAATAGTGAATAAATATCAAAATCAGTTGAAAGCAGCCGGCGAAATTATTTTACCGCCAACCCAAGATCAGTTAAGACAAATTGGCTACAACTCAGTAGAAACGATGTTTATAGAAGGTATTTTAAGAGCTAATGTGATTCAATATTTCAAGGCAAATCCCACCAAGGATATTGTTGCAGAATATCTGGTGGCTTATGAGGAAGGGCAAGGTTTTATTTGGATGGAAGATTTAGTTGCTTTAATTGATACTTTCAACCTAAAGCGCAATATTTATAAAACCTTTGATGACTTTATGCCCGAGGTGGTAAAGTTCTTTGAAAAAGTAGCTCCCAAAATACAACAATATAAAAATGACTTCTTTGTCAAACTCCCCCAAATAATAAACATTGAAAATATACCCAACCAAGCCACTGGTGTTGATGCCTCAATTAAGTCAATAAAAATAAATTTTGATAAGGAAATAACCGGAGCTTGTGAATATTTTAAAACCGATGAGGAAAACCCCTTTGTAGGCACTTTAAAGATAGGTAATGATAAAAAATCAATTATTGGAGATGTTAGTTTAGTTGAAAAGATGTTTTATAGCGTAAATCTCAACAACTTTACGATTCGTTCAAAAAAAGGCTATCCTTTAGCGGAAATGTATAATTATTCATTTGCCACGAAAGGTTATGTACAACCCAAGCCTGATGAACGGTTTGGCTATGCCGTCCAAGACAATATGATAGAATTCAAATTTACATTGCCAAAAAATTTTGATACCAAAGTCTCTAAAGTTTCGGTGGCAGGAGAATTTAACAATTGGAATCCGGCAAGCAAAGGATATGAACTTACTTTGGATAACAAAGGCATTTATTCATTAAAAATAGCTAAAGATAAAATTGGAAAAACCGGCGAAACTAAAATGTTTAAGTTTGTGGTAAATGACAATATCTGGATTGAGCCTAAAAGTAGTATCGCCAAAAACATTATTCGAAGTGATAATAATATGAACTTATATTTGACAATACCCAATTGAAATTATTTAATTGATTGATTATCAATATATTACAAATATTTAATTTAACCCGAGTTATTTTGACAATACTTCGGATAGTTTTTATAAGTAATTGATTATCAGATAGTTATGTTATTTTAAATATTTTATGTAACGAGCTGATTATCAGATACTTAGTAAATAACTCGGAACTAGAAACTGTCCGAACTATTGTTTGAACAATATGAATCAAATTTCGGCAATTTCGGAGTAAATGAACGCAAAAATTTTGATTGCATTCCTCTTTTATTATTTTTCCGACTTTCTACCGAACACAGCTTGTATTGATTTCGTACACTGCTTCTTTTTGAAATATTTGTAATCAATTGATAATCAATTAGTTAAAAACAAGGAATAAATTTTGAAATTAGCTATTTAAAATTAAAAAAAATAACCATTTCACCATTTCACCATTTCACCATATTATTTATGCTCAAAAATTATCTAAAAATCGCTTTTCGGAATCTTTGGAACAACAAAATATATTCCTTCATCAATCTTTCGGGCTTGGCATTGGGCATTACTTGTTGTATGTTGATATTATTGCTCATTCGTCACGAGTTGAGTTACGATTTGCACCACCCACAAGCCGAACAACTGTATCGTGTTACTACTGAATTGGGTAAAGACGATGAAATCTTTAAAAGTGCAACCACCCCTCCGCCCCTAGCTTGGAATTTAAAAAAAGATTTTCCTGAAATTCAACAAGTTACGCGAGTTTTGGGGCTTTTTGGGGTCAATAAGAGCATCTTTACTTATGAAGAGAAGCGTTTTTTTGAAGAAAAAGGGTTTTATGTTGATTCTACTTTTTTTCAAATTTTTAAATATGAATTCTTAAGTGGCAACGCCCAAACCGCTCTAAATGAGCCAAATACGATTGTAATAACTGAAAATATCGCCCAAAAATTATTCGGCCAACAATCTGCCATAGGAAAAGTAATCAAGATAAATAACAATTTTGGTGAAATCAGTTATAAAATTACCGGAGTCCTAAAAGCCAAACAAGCTAATTCGCACATTGAAGCTAATTTTTTGATGTCTTTAAACAGCAAAGGCGGAATTTCGGAGTTTGCTTACAACAATCAAGAATGGGTGGGCAATAATTTCCTTTATACTTATCTCCAACTAAAACCCAACACCATAGCCCAAAACTTAGAAGCCAAGTTACCGAAGTTTATTGACCGCTATGCCGGTGAAGCCTTGCGTAAAGACGGACGTAAAAAAGAACATTTTTTGCAAGTTGTGAGCAATATTCATTTATATTCTGACTTAAGCAATGAAATTTCGGGCAATAGTAATATTACTTATGTGTATATCCTGACAGCCATCTCGATTTTAATTTTACTGATTGCTTGTATCAATTTTATGAATTTGAGTACGGCTCGCTCGGGCAAACGCTCCAAAGAAGTGGGTTTACGCAAGGTATTAGGGGCCTATAAAATCCAACTTATTCAACAATTTATGGGTGAGTCGCTTTTGATAGCCGGATTAGCTTTTGGGCTGTCTTTGGCATTTTTAGAATTGATTTTGCCAAGTTTTGAGCAATTGATAAACCAAAACTTGAATTTTAGCATATTCAACAATTTCTCTAATTTATTGTATCTCTTGGGTTTATCTCTTTTTACCGGCTTTTTGGCAGGTATTTATCCGGCTTTTTATTTGTCGGCATTTCAACCCATCAAAGTATTAAAAGGGAAATTAGGCAATCGTTTTTCAGCTAGTTTTTTACGCAAAGGTTTGGTGGTTTTTCAATTTTCAATTTCTATTACTTTGATAGTCGGAACTATTTTGATTTTAGAGCAATTACAATTTCTCCAAAACAAGGATTTAGGCTTTAAAAAAGTCGACAAATTGATTGTCCCAATGCGAACTCCCGAAGCCCAAGCCCAATACAAAACCCTACAAGCTGAATGGCAGAAAATCTCCCAAGTGGTGGCTCTTTCGGGGGCAACTAGCCATCCGGCAACCTCAGTTTTGAATGATATGAATTTTTATGCGGAGGGCAAAAATGCCAAAGATGGTTCGATCTTAAAAATGAATTATACGGATTATGATTTTTTGAAAAGTGTTGATTTTCAGTTAGTTAAAGGGAGATATTTTGATAAAAAATATAAGAGTGACAGTAGTAAAGTAGTAGTAAACGAAAATACTTTGCAAAGACTTGGCATTAAGCTAGAAGAAGCCATTGGTAAAAAAATAAAAGCCATTCGCAATTCGATGAGTTTTGAGATTATAGGGGTGGTCAAAGACTTTCATTTTCAATCACTGCATAGCCCTATTGAGCCTTATGTATTTTTGTTGAACGAACAAGGCAATTATTTCCCCTATGTAATTATCAATTATAAAACCGCCAAACCTTTACAATTTCTTCAAAATCTGAAAGAAGTGTGGGATAAATATAATTCAACTGTACCTTTTGAATATTCTTTTTTAGAAAATGATTTGGCTAGGCAATATGAAGCCGACCAAAGATTTTCTTGGATTATCCAAACCTTCACCGGCATTGCTATTTTCATTGCTTGTTTGGGGTTATTTGGATTAGCTTCTTTTACTACCGAACAACGCACCAAAGAAATCGGCATTCGCAAGGTTTTAGGAGCTTCGGTCAATCAGATTGTTATTTTGCTATCCCAAAATTTTATCAAATTAGTTTTAATCGCTTTTCTAATAGCCTCTCCCCTAGCCTATTATTTAATGAGTCAATGGCTACAAAACCAGTTGGTGGATTTTTGCCCTAGCGGGTTTGGGGTCTTTGTTAATTGCTTTAATAACAATCAGTTTTCAAGCTATCAAAGCGGCTTTGGCTAATCCGGTGGAGGTGTTGAAAACGGAATAGAAGCCCCCTAGCCCCCGGAGGGGGAGGGTTTGCTGATATATAATGAGATTTATTGATTTGGAGAATTAAATGACCTAATGACTTATTTTAATGACCAAATGAATTTGAAATGGCGCATATTTTGTCCGCTAATCGTACAGTCTTATTTTCCAATTTAATTCATAACTAATTGATAATCAAATACTTATGAATAAGGTATGAGTTTTGTGTTAATGGTTAATACTGAATGATTTGCACCATTTCACCATTTAACCATATTTTTTTATGCTCAAAAATTATTTAAAAATCGCTTTTCGCAATCTTTGGCGCAATAAAGTCTATACTTCTATCAATCTCTTGGGTTTATCCTTGGGCTTGACTTGTGCCGTTTTATTGTATTTGTATGTTCAAGATGAACTAGGCTATGACCGTTATTTTGCTCAATCCGACAAAATTTATCGAGCTATCAATCATTTCAAAAGCTTGAATCCCAAAAATGTCGGCATCGAATTTACGCCTTTTACTTCGGGTCTATTGGCGGAAACAATGAAAAAAGAGTTTCCTGAAGTAGAATACGCTACTCGAATGTTTTTTAATGAGCAACAAATGTTGATCGAGTACCAAGACCGCAAAATTTTTGAGAATAAAACCGCCGTAGCTGATACTGATTTTTTCCAAATATTTTCCTTCCAATTGCTTACTGGCAACCCAAAAACCTGCCTCGACGAGCCTAACGTAGTAGTTTTGACCCAATCTCTGGCCCAAAAAATATTTAGCAACGCTAAAACTGCCCTCAACAAAACCCTCAGAATCAACGACCAAGTTTATCGCGTAACGGGGGTGATGGAAGATGTACCTTTGAATACTCATTTTACTTTCAAGGCTTTGAGTTCATTCAAAACCATTGCTACTAATAAAGATTTTACCGCCAATTGGGAGAATAATAGCTTTTACACCTATTTTCGATTGAAAAATCAAGTGAAAATTGGCGATTTAAACCGCAAATTACCGCTCATTGCCCAAAAATACACCGCCAAACTTTATAAAAATGTTCAGATAGATGCCCAAATTGAGACCCAACCGATTGTAGATATTCATTTAAAATCCAATTATTTTGGCGAAATCGGCAAAAATGGTAGTATGACTTATGTCTATACTTTTTCGGTTATTGCTATTTTTATTTTGTTGATTGCGGCGGTCAATTATATGAATTTGGCTACGGCTCGTTCACTAGGGCGCGCCCGGGAGGTGGGTATTCGCAAATTAGTTGGCTCGTTTCGCACGCAATTGATGGGGCAGTTTTTGATTGAATCCATTGTTTTGAGTTATATCTCATTGATAATCAGTTTCATACTTATTGAATTGATATTACCAAGTTTCAATCAATTAGCCGGCAAAAATCTGCAACTAGATTATTTGAATGAATGGTGGATATTACCGATTTTATTAATTATGGGTTTGATTATGGGAGTTTTTAGTGGCAGCTATCCGGCGTTTTTTCTATCGCGCTTCAATCCGGTCGAGGTTTTAAAAGGCAAATTTGGCAATAAAAAAGAAGGCTTATTTTTGCGTAAGTCCTTGGTAATCATTCAGTTTACTATCTCCATTGCTTTGATTATTGCTACTTGGGTGATTTATGAACAAGTAAATTTTATGCGTAATCAGGATTTGGGTTTTCAAAAAGACCAAGTAATTTTGATTGGGGGCAACGACAGCACTTTTTATCGCAAAAGCCAAATTCTGAAAAATGAATTGCTCAAAAACCCCCAAATTCAAGGCGTGGGCATCACCTCCATCACTCCCGGAGTTTGGATGAACAACAGCACTTTTAAAGTCATAAAAAATGGGCAAGAAGAAAATATAAGCTCGGATAACTTTGGCATTGATGAACATTTTATCCAAGCAATGGGAATGAAACTGGTGGCGGGGCGCAACTTTGACCCCAAGAATAAAACCGAAAGCCAAAAATCGGTCATTATCAACGAAACTTTCGCCCGCGAAATGGGCTGGAAAGAACCCATTGGGCAAAAAATTGGTTTTAATAACGATTTTGCCACGGTGGTGGGCGTGGTCAAAGATTTTCATTTTCGGTCTTTGTACCAAAAATTGACCAAGACCGTGATGCTTTATTTCCCTGACAATCGCCAATCTTTGCTGGTGCGAATCAGTCCGCATAATGCCCAAAAAACTGCTGATTTTGTGCAAAAAACCTTCGAGAAGGTTGAAACTAAATTTCCGTATAGTGGCTATTTTTTGAATCAAAATTTTCTCAAAAACTATATTGACGATGAAAGAAGAGGGCAGGTCTTTTTGATTTTTGCCGGATTAGCCATTTTTATTGCCGGTATGGGCTTATTCGGCTTGTCGTCGTTTACTATTACTCAACGCACCAAAGAAATCGGTATTCGCAAGGTATTGGGGGCTTCGGTCAATCAAATAGTTATTTTGCTATCCCAAAATTTTATCAAATTAGTTTTAATCGCTTTTCTAATAGCCTCTCCCCTAGCCTATTATTTAATGAGTCAATGGCTACAAAAC
>JALONJ010000360.1 GCA_025455045.1 Microscillaceae bacterium
CCGCAACCGATTTGGTAAATAACTGAAAATCAAATACTTACAAATATCGGTTATGGGATGATTGACAAGTGAAGTTTATGGTGCGCTTCGCACAACGGGAACTTACCCACCAAGCTCGCCCACCTTTCCGGCGATCACGCCCCCATTCCTCAGTCAAGCCCCCGCCCCCTATAATCTTTAACAATGACTTGGCTGCCTTTTTGAAGCATTATAAAAATATCCCCCATACAGTCCCCCTCAAAAAACAAACCCTTTGCAAATACTTGATTTACAAAGGGTTATAGATTAGTTTGTGATCCCGGAGGGACTCGAACCCCCGACCCCCGCCCTGTCAAGGCGATGCTCTGAACCAACTGAGCTACGAAATCGGTTTAGTACTTGCAAAATTAAGCCAATTTGATTTATTTCAAAATTTTATTTTGAATAATTTTAAGAATCAAGGGTAGCTTGGCTTAATGTCTATCTAAGTCAGTAACTTGGTGGGTATCTGCATAGAATTGTTTTGTCTCAGCTTCAAAAAAATCAAGTGTTTTCAAAATCCTCGGAAGGTTGTTTTTGCTCCTAAGATTGTGTAAATTTCGCCAAATTTAGAGTTATGCAATACAAATTGATGGCAATTGGATTGATATGGGGATTTTTTTGGCTCAATGAGGCAAAGGCTGAGGTGTGGCAAAAAACCAATGATTTGGAAAAACTGTTGAAGGAATTGCAAACTTATACCGATACGCACATTGTACCGGTAATGAAAATTCAACGAAAAAAACTCCATAAATATCTGACTATCAGCGATTTAAAGGCTATTGATGAGCTGAGTCGCCAAAAATATGAATTGGAAAACCGCAAAAAAATATTTTTGAAAGACCCCAAAGCCTCAGCCGACTGGCGAATGCGCGAATGGGAAGCTATCCAACAAGCGCACACCGAAATCAGTTTGGGTTTGCAAACCCTTGCCGACAATTATGAAAAAATTATTCAGCAGTTGTTTGCCGAAATTGCTGATAAAATCAACTTTTGGCGCGCCGAGATGAATCAAATTGTAGAAAAATACAACCAATTGCTCGACGAAAATCAAACTCGCCCCTTCAAAAAGTATGGCTTTGGCGAGTTTATGCAACCCGAAGGTTTTGTGGGTTGGAATCCTGACTTACAGCTCAAGCCGGCGGAGGGGCAAGCCGATGATGGAATAGATGATTAGAAATTTATACAACCTCCGACTCAAATCTCAAGATATTTGTATTTTAATCAAAACCCCAAACAATGACTTTTTTAGTTCTATTCATTTTAATATTGCCTTTATTCAATTTTTTTGGCTTGTTATTTTTGCCCAAATCATTACAAAAATTTGGTGACTGGCTCGCCATTGTGGGCTTGGGCATTAGTTTTAGCGGCTCAATTATTCTTTTTCAATACATTTGGGGCAAAACCACTTGGCAAATGTTTTGGTTGTGGTTTAGCTTCAATGCCCAGTCGCCGGTGCGGGTAGGTATTTGGCTCGACAATTTGTCGGTGATAATGTTGGTCATAGTTTGTTTGATTTCGGGCTTGGTGCATTTGTTTTCGGTAAGTTATATGCACGCCGATAAGCATTATTTGCGCTATTTTGCTTATTTGGGCTTGTTTACTTTTGCAATGTTGGGCTTGGTGGTGAGCGACAATTTGCTTACCCTTTATATTTTTTGGGAGTTGGTGGGTTTGGCTTCTTATTTATTGATTGGGTTTTGGTCCGAAAAAAAATCGGCGATTCGCGCCGCCAAAAAAGCTTTTTTGATAAATCGTATTGGTGATACCGGTTTTTTGATTGGAATATGCCTCGTATGGGTTTACTTTGGCACGTGGCAACTCCCTGATATTCAAATACTTATCAGCCAAAACAAGCCCCAAATCCCGATTGAAAATTGGCAAATGACTTTGATAGGTTTTTGTTTATTTTGTGGAGCTATAGGCAAGTCGGCACAATTTCCATTACAAATTTGGCTACCCGATGCAATGGAAGGACCTACGCCGGTTTCGGCACTTTTGCACGCGGCAACCATGGTGGCGGCAGGGGTGTTTTTATTGGCAAGAGTTTTCTTTTTGCTCAATCTTGATGTATTGTTGATTGTTGCATTTATTGGCACAATTACGGCTTTTATGGGAGCTTTTGCCGCATTGGTGCAAAAAGACCTCAAAAAAGTACTGGCTTTCTCAACTATTTCGCAATTGGGCTATATGGTTTTGGGTATGGGCGTGGGCGCATACCAAGCCGCTTTGTTTCATTTATTGACCCACGCATTTTTCAAAGCCGGGTTGTTTTTGAGTGCTGGGGCTGTCATTCACAGTTTGCATCATTTGGGCAAAAAAATTGATTTAGAATTTGATGCTCAAAATATGTATTTGTTGGGCGGCTTGGGGCAAAAAATGCCTTTTATCCGACTGAGTTTTGGCATTTGTGGAGCGGCTTTGGTGGGGTTGCCTTTGTTTTCGGGCTTTTTGTCCAAAGACGCTATTTTGTCGGGCGCGTGGGCGTGGGCAAGCAAAATGGGCGAAGGCGGGAGTTATTTTTTCTACATTGTACCAATTAGTGCTTTTCTGACGGTTTTGCTGAGTGCTTTGTATATAGGCAGAATGTTTTTTTTACTTTTTTGGGGAGAGTTTACTTTGAGCAAGTTGTATCGCAAAGCCGAAAATGCCGAAAATATGCTTCAAGATGCCCCAATTCTGATGAAAATTCCTTTGGTTATTTTGATGTTAGGAAGTCTTTGGCTAGGTTTTTCCTACACTCCTTGGGGAAGCGAAAGCGATTGGTTGAGGCAAGGTTTGACCACGCCGGTCAATATTTTCTTGGGATTACAAACTCAAAAAGACTTGCTGGAGCTTGAGCATCATTTTCATTTTTGGACAAGCATTATCTCTATTGCTCTGATAATCAGTGGGTTACTGGTAGCTTACTTGTTATTTATTCGCAATAAGTTTGATGCCCAAACTCTTACTTTCAATTCAAAATCTTTGTACCGCCTATCGCACGAGAGTTTCTTTTTGAATCAATTGTATCAATCTGTTTTGGTGCAACAAGGTTGGCGACTGGCACAAGCCACAGCACATTTTGACCAAAAAGTAATTGATACTTTTGTTTTGGTATTTGCGCGATTTTGGGTGGTGTTGGGCTTTGTGGTGGCTTGGTTCGACCGTGCCGTCATTGATGGGTTGGTCAATTTTACCGCCGCAATGGTGGCTTGGGTAGGTAGAGTTACCAAATCATTCCAAACCGGCGGGGCGCAAGGCTTTTTTATCGCCTCTATCATTTTGATTTTGTGGATTTATTGGTGGGTGGTTTATTGAAAATAAAATAAAGAATTTAAAAATTAATAAGTATCTGATAATCAATGAGTTATGAAAAAATAAGATTCTTCCTTACCTTTAGGGTATTTATTCAATTTGTCATCTGTTTTAGCAAAAATCAATGATTTTCCGCAACTTTCGTATCAATATCATCATTAGAGTCTTATTTCTCAATCTTACTATTTTGGGAATTATTTGGCTTATGTTTCGTACCAACTATTACATCACGACCGGAAGTTTGATTTTGGTGGCTATATTGCAAGTTATTTTGCTGATTGGCTATGCCGAGCGCACCAATACAATGTTTATCAAGTTTTTGAATGCCATTCGCTACGATGACTTTTCGCAAACCTACACCATCAAGGGCTTGGGGCGGTCGTTCAATGATTTGAATCGTGAATTTAACAAAGTAATGCAAAAATTTCAGGAAATTCGCGCCGAAAAAGAAGCCCAATATCACTACCTCAAAACCATTGTTCAACACATAGGCATTGGTTTGATAGTCTTAGATGAAAAAGAAGAAGTCCAATTGATAAACAACTCTGCCAAAAAGCTCCTCAATATCAATGACTTAACTAATTTGAGGCAACTTTCGCCCGACCACTCAGCTTTTGTCGCCTACATTCGCCAGCCCAAGTCCAATGAACGCGAGCTGATAAAACTTCGGGGCATAGACCAAATTTTGCACCTCGCAGTGCGCACTACTTCGGTCAAGCTAATGAACGATACTTTTCGGATTATTTCTATTCAAGACATACAGAGCGAATTGGAAGACAAAGAAATGGAGGCTTGGCAAAACCTGATTCGGGTACTCACCCACGAAATCATCAACTCTGTAACCCCCATTGCTTCGCTTGCCTCTACGATTGATGAAGACTTAAGTTTTCATTTGCATAATTTGGACGAACAAGCCAAAAACCTCGCCGGTGAAGCCCACTACATCGTTCCCAAAGGGCAATTCCAAGAATCGGTCGAGGAGGTACATTATGCCATCAAGACCATTCAAAGGCGGTCGGAGGGTCTCATTCGGTTTGTCAAAGATTTTCGGTCATTGACCAAAATCCCAATGCCCAACTTGCAAAATATTGTTTTTAAAGATTTAGCCGATTCTATCTTATTTTTGCTAAAAGAAGAATTTAAAAAAAATCAAATTCAATTTGATTTGCAAGTCAAACCCCTTGATTTGCCATTGATTGCCGACCCACAATTGTTGGAGCAGGTTTTAATCAACTTGTTAAAAAATGCCAGCCACGCCGTTGAAACCAAAACTGACAAAAAAATCAGCCTGCGCGCCCAACTCGATAGCACCGGCAAAGTACAGGTAGAGATTGAAGATAACGGCAGTGGTATCAGCGAGGAAGCAATGAAAAATATTTTTATTCCTTTCTATACCACCAAAAAATCCGGCTCGGGCATCGGGCTTAGTCTATCGCGGCAGGTGATGCGCTTACACGGGGGCAGTATTTCGGTACAGTCGGAGTTGGGAGTAGGCACTATTTTTACCTTGCGGTTTGCTTAGGAATTAGGAATTAATAATTGGGAATTAAGAATTATCTAATTGCTTGACCGTGTCCGCCTTTGGAAGATTTTCAATTAATTATGTTTTTAAAAATTTTATTTTATTTTGTATCTATTCCTTAACGATAGGTTGAAAGTGATGAGTAATGAATTAACTAACTGATAATCAAGTTGTTATGAAGATTCCAATTACCAATTTCTCATTTGTTAGCCAAGCCTATACAACACAAATGAGCTATCTAAACCATAGATTGATAGGAATAGCCTTTTTTATAAAAAACCATTTCATTTTGAATCATAATTCTTAATTTGTAATGAATATTCAAATTCAACTTTTTGGGATTACCCGCGATATTGTGGGGCAAAATCAATGTCAAGTAAGCCTCACCGACTCGGCAACGGTTGCCGACTTGTTGCAACAATTAAAAATAGACTACCCCGAATTGGCTAGGCTTAGTTCTTTGCTGGTAGCCGTAAATTCGGAATATGCTGATAATCAGACACTTATCCGTCTTGGCGATGAAGTAGCGCTCATACCGCCCGTGAGTGGGGGGTGATAAACTGCTCTATAAATTAACGTGAATATTTTGAGATTTTATAAAAAAATACAATTTTTAAGTACAGTCTTAGAAAACTATTTTAAAAATGAAAGTTAAATATTTTTTTTATAAACTATTGATTGACAAGTATTTAAAATAATTTTTAGAATCCAAAAAATTGTCAGACCTGTGGTACAGACAATTTTTTAGATTCTTAAAAATATACGAATTGTACAATTTTATTTATCAAAATAATTTAATTTTTATGATACAACTAATTGATAATCAGATAGTTATAAAAAAATCGCGTTAAATTAATGATTGAAAAACATAGCCCTAAACGCAAACAATGCCACCCAACTTACCCATATATCCCGCAGACCAAGATACGCGCTCCGAAATGGCAGATGCCGGATTGATGGCGGTTTTGTTGTTACCTATCACTATTATGGTCATTGCGGGGAGTTTGGCAAAGTATTTACAAAATTTGCCTCCGCCTTGGCGTTCCACAATGGAAGTATTTGTTTTTTTGATAATACCAATGCTGCTCCTCAATGGCTGGTTTTTTTATAAATATGGGCGTGCCAAATCTCAAAATCAAAAACTAGAAAATGAATACAAAACCTTTGGGCAAAGTATCTCGGCTACGCTGATAGACAAGGAGAAAACTCAAGAAATTGACAATGCGCCTACGTATTGGCTTTATTATCAGTATGCCCCCGATTTTATTGTAAAAGCCGAGCTAAAAAATCGCCAAAAGCCTTACTTTGACTTGGCAATCGGCAGTACCCTTACAATTGAATATTTGCCCCAAGAGCCAACTCGCTCGAGATTGAAGTGATTGAGAATCAGACTGGTATAAAATTTCCTGATTCTAATAAATTTGGTGGTTGGTAATACACAGTAAAAAAACACGGTCATTTTGCCTCCGCCCAATGCACCATCAGAGCTTTGCCTCTGGGCTATAATTTCTTACCACTTTGTCAAAGAACTAACAAAGATAAAAAAAACAGTCATTTGCTTGGTAGAGCCGCCGACTTAAACGGTTTTACCTATGCCGAGTGTTGGCTGGAAAACCTCCTTATTGCGGCATCTAAGAACGGTTTTCAACAAAACCACCAAA
>JALONJ010000361.1 GCA_025455045.1 Microscillaceae bacterium
CTTCAGAGCTTCGCTCGCTACCTTCGCAAAATATTCATTTTGCTTGGTAATGTTCAGAATCACTGAAAAGCGAGAGCTTTTCAGAATTCAATTGAATTGTCTTTGGCAATTCCTGAAAAGTAGCGAAGATTCATTTCATTTGACTGTATATTTCGGGTTATTTTGGTCGTGAAATTTCACTAGATTTACGTGAATATTTTAAAGTATATTAAAAAAGTACAAAAAATTAAAGTTTAAAAAAATAATTCAAAATCCCCCAAGCCCCCATCCTGCGTGGGACTTTGTTCAATTGCTATCTCTTAATAACCTGATTACCAAATATTTATACGGCTTTAGATGGTTTTGAACGCTGATTACGCAGATTGTTATGATAAAAATCTGCGTTCTAATAAACGATTGATTAATCCTATTTTGAAACAGCTCCTTAGCTTAATGGCATTGAGTTTTAGGGGTGGTACTTGATAAGCCCCCAAAAATTTAAAATTTTGTTGGTAGTTTCTACACACCAACAAAGGCGCAAAACAAGAAGCTCGATATCCGAAAGTTCACAACCTAGGGTTGTCAGTGATTTACTTTGGGAAAGAATCGCCCAATTAAGTGTTTTGAATAGTTGGTAATGGTTTCTACCAATTCAAAATTGAGTAAACCACCCACATAAAAAGTCCGATTTTGCCCTTGCAAATCCTCTAATTCGTCATAAAATCCATTTTTAATCGTTTCGGAGTCGACGTGCGGAAAATACGGAAAATCATCGTAAGTATAATATTCACTTTCCAACTCCCAAGGCTTATCCTTGACAAAATTCTGAATATTCTGCAAAATTTCGGCTTTACTGATAGGATTTTCATAGGTTGTGCGCGTATAAAACGAGACCAAATCATTGTCGGCAAATTGGCGAGTAACCACAAAAGGCTGACCCAAAGGCGGCTCAGGCAGCATAAATGTTGCCGCCGTAAAATCTGCCATCTGGCGGGTACGATAAGTTACAACCACAAAAGGATTGAGTTGCAAATTTTGGTGGTTGAATAACTTGAGTTCTTGTGGGCTTAAATCAGTCATAAATTGGGTCAGAACTTCGGCATTGAGTGGGGTAGCCAAAATCAAATAATCAAATTCCATTGTCCGTCTAACGGATTTGATTTCGTTCAATACTTGCTCGTGAACACTCAAATCAACTTTGATGCCATTGTGGCGGCTCACTTGATGAATTTCGGCATTGTGAATTACATTCAATTGCCAAGCAATTCTTTCCCAAAATCTCTGATAACCTTCGGTAAATCGTTTGGGATAACCCAAAAGACGCGGATTAATTGCCGCCATTGCCAGATTGATAAAAGTTCCCAAATTCATATATGTCAAAGCATACATTGCCGGTATTTCGTCCAAATTGCCGTAGCCCATCAAAGAAATCGGAATTTGAAACATTGTTTTTAGCCCCGATAATTTGTTTTGGGCTAACCAAGCCGATAAACTCTGCGCCAGTTCGGGGTGCTGGGCAATCCCGGCATAGCCGGGACGTTGGGTAGAAATGATTTTATTCAATCGCCATCTTTTCCAAATATATCGCAAAGATTGCCAGCCCAAGACAAAAATTGAAGTATGCGCCGTAACCGCCTTGAGCAAAGTCGTAAATTCCTGTTTTTCAAGATTATAAGCGCGCAGTCTGCCCTCGGTGTACATTTTGGCTTTTACTTCTCGAGCCATTTTTTTTACATTGTGGTAGCTGGAAGTAATGTAATTTGCCCCCAAATCAAACGATTTGCCCGCATAAGTAATGGAATTACATTTGCCACCTATTTCGCCATCGCGCTCCAAAACCGTTACATTTTTATAACCCTGTTTAGTAAGGAAATAAGCGGCAGATAATCCACCTGCACCACCACCAATAATACAAATTCGGGTATTTTTATCTTTGGATAAACTCATATTTTGTTACTCAATCATTTTTGGTCAATGATAAAGATTATTGGTCGCAAAATACAAATCGTTTGAAGAGTTTCTGATTTTGAAGTCTTTAGAGGCTGTTGTAAAATAGCCTAAATGAGTAGTTTGTAGCTTCGGCTTTAGCCGAAGCTATATTGCTGATAATCAATGCTTTATATATATATTTTATCAGATTCAGCTTTAGCCGAAGCTACCCATATTTGTAGTGATTGATTCCTGTAAAGCACCTGTAGCTTCGACTTTAGCCGAAGTTATATTACTGATAATCAATGCTTTATATATATTTTTTATCAGCTTCGGCTTTAGCCGAAGCTACACATATTTGTAGTTAAATAATTGATATATAAATCCATATATCATTGATAATCAATTGATTATGATTTTTTTAACCAAAAAGCCATCTTTGATTTTAATTTTGTAGAAATAAACGCCTTTGGGTAAATTATCGAGGGTAATTTCCATAGTTTGATTAGCTTCCCAAGTCGGATTGTGTTGATAGACCGTTTTGCCAAAACTATCGGTAATCAACACATTCACCTGCCCGTCAAAATCACCTAGTCGCATCTTTACTTTCCCATTGTTAGGATTGGGAAATAGTTGGAGGTTTTTTTGCAAAAATGCGGAAATTCCGGTTGTAACATCTTCAAATACAGTTACTTGTCGAGTGAGAGAGTCAATACAATTTTCGGGAGTTTTGCTCACCAACTTGATTTGATAATTACCAACTCGGTTAAATTTAATTTTGGGATTAATAGTACTTGCATTGGTATTCTCAACAAAGCTAAAATCGGAGGTTTGGCTATCAACGGTTCGGCTGATTAACCAATTAAATTGGGTTGCGCCCAAAGAGCCGTTGGTCAAAGTGAGCGGATTAGCTATATTTATCCTTTCTTCGGGCAAATTAAAATCGGTTTCGTGATTTACGACCAGTACATTTACTTCGTCGGCACTACTCTCAAATACCGAATCGACATTGGTAATAAAAATTTTTTGATTGCTATTGACATTGCTGAGGCTAAACGAACTACCCGAATGTACCGGCTTGGCATTGACCAGGCTAGGGTCATTCAGGTAAAAATTGAAGTGTGTACCATTGCTGGGCAATAACACCGCGCTGTTGCCTTGGCATAAAGATATGTCATTTAGATTGGGTTTAGCACCGGTTTTCAAACTTTGATAGCGCGCTTTGACTGCCGAGGCAACAGAACGCAAATCGTTCAATGAAGTACCTACGATAAAAGCAAAAGCCACTATCCGAGCTTCCCCAGCTTGCAAATTTCGCAGGCTTGTACTCACCGCGTGCGATACATCGCCGCCGGTAGTGCCGGTTCCGGCTCGGTTGCGAATCGCCTGCCCTGAAAGCACTCGATATTTTTCGGCTTTGCTAAACCCGTCATTGATACGTACTACCGAATCATTGGCAACCGTCGAAGTATTGTCAAAAGCAGTATGCACCGCATAAATTTGTTGGGGGTCGGCTTTATCGGGCTGATTGGTCAAAACCTGAATCCCTCCCAACAAACCCACATCTATAGATGAAATATAAGCCATAGCGTTGTTGGCATCCCAAGCGGCAGTATTGCGATTGGTGATATAGATATCCCAATTGGCATAGATGCCGGCATATATATTTGTGATAGGGTAATTATTTTGATTGTAAAATGAATATTCAACAATGACCGCTTGGTCAAGCCCGGTTTCATTCCAAGCGTAGGTTTTTTGGGTGATTTCGACATTGAGGGCTTGAGGGTTTTTACCAAAATCATTAAACTTTGCCAAATTAGCATAAAACGTAGGGGTACTAGTCAGAGGCTTCAGAGGCTGAGTAGTAACAAAATCTTGGTCAATTACATTGATTGTGTTACCCCTTACCGCACTCGATAAGGTATCGGGGCTGAGGGCTACCATTAACCCGGACTCTTTTAAGATTTTAAGCCCACCGGCAGACATACCACTGGTCTCGAAATAATTGTCATCACTTACTGCCAAATTGCCTTTGTCATCTACACAAAATTTGGCTTCGTTGATATGAGAATTACCCGGATTGAGCAATATATTGATTTCTTCATAATAATTATAACTACCATCTTGATAGCTAAATCTAAGTAATGCCGGAGTGTTGGCGGGCGTATTTTCCGATACTTGAATGGTGAATGGGTCGGCATTGGTATTAAATTTAGTATTGCCATCGACTGCCCCCACATTGGATTGATTGTCGGTAATCGTCAGAAAAGGCGAAGTAGTACTCAGCGCAATATTCAAATTAGTACTTGGGTCTAAGTGATTGGTAAGCTGACAAACCAAATTGGTAGTAAACCCCCGAAAAATTGAGCCATTCAATTGATTGCTGTAAGTGATGCTATTCAAAGTAATTGCTTGCATTGGGTCGCTCACTGCCCGCAACATATTGAGTCTTCCTGAGCCGAGTTTGCCGCGAAAATTGGCGTTTTCGGCAATGCTATAAATATCATCAGCCGTTGTTTTGAGGCGGGCTATCACTTGCGAGGCTTTGAGGCTGGGGTAGCGATTGCGCACCAATGCTGCCGTACCCGACACCAGAGGGGCGGCAAATGAAGTACCACTTACCAACCCACTCGGGCTGGTATTGCTGGTAACTACCGCGATGGCATCGCCGGGAGCTAAAATATCAACTGAATTGTTGAAAACGGCTGAAGTTGAACCTACCGGACGTGTATCATTGACATTGCTGGAGCTAACCGACATCACCAAATCGTCATAAGAAGCCGGATAATAATAATTTTGATTATTTTCATTACCAGCCGAAGCCACCAAAACCACATCATAATCATCTACGGCGGTCTTCAAAATATCATACTCAAAACTACTCGGCAAACCGGTACGCCCCCACGACATATTAATCACTTTGACCATTGATTGGCGCGCCGCCGTCAAAATCCCTCCATTTTGAGCAGTACCGCCGGTATTGCCACCTCGCCCTACATAGCCACTATTTACATTCAATAAATTGCTGTTGGGAGCAATTTTGATGGGCAAAAAACGGCTGTTGAAACCTGTACCAGCCCCGGCAAAGTTGTTGTTGGGGCGACCTGCCGCCAATTGGGCTACCCACGTACCGTGCTCGACCCCAGTACCACTGGCAGATACCACATTGTCGTTATCGGCTACATCTCGATTGACCCCCACGGGGGCTATTGCTTGCGTGCTTAATTCATTGTGAGTAAGGTCAAATGCCGAATCCAAAATGGCAATGATTACATTGGCACTGCCTGTTTCAATATCCCAAGCCTCATACGCTTTGATTTTGCTCAGGTGATACCTTTGGGTAGTGGGGCTTGCCAAAGGGTCGTTGGGAACTAACATTGTTTGGTAGTTGATATAAATGGGTTCGGCATATTCTACCGCCGGGTCAAGGCGCAAAAGATTGATAGCCGTTTCCAAATCGATATTTGGGTTGATTTCAAGCGTATGTATCAAACTCAACGTTTTACTGCGTTTGCCCAAGGGCTTGAATTGTGCAGATTTTTTGAATAAATCGTGCGTAGCCGGAAATACTTGCTGCAAATTTTTGATACCTAATTGGCGCACACTTTGGTCGCTCAAATTGAGGTCGGGGTGAAGGAAAACGGTATGAGATTGGACTTCTCGAAACGACTTGAGTTTGACAACCAAAGTATGCCCAAGACAATTGTCGGCACTAAAACCAGCCGGAAATTTAAAAAAAGAGTTTTTTTGTGCCAATACATTCCCCCATAGACCAATGCCAAGAACTATAGCCAGAGCAATTTTTTTTATCATATACTTTTGTATAAGTTTTAGAATAGCGATTTAAAGTTGAGTAAAGTGGTGTATTTATTTTTTGATAAGTGCTTGATAATCAAATATTTATCAAAAGAACATTGAAATTTCCAATATCATCACACTTACAGGCTAACAAAAATATCAAATTTTGGCTAATAATTATCTACGAATTTGCTCCACTTAAGTAAGATTTTGATTTCAAAAGATTGATTTTTTGGCAATAGTTCGGACAGTTTCTAGTTTCTAGTTTCGAGTTATTTGCTAAGTATCTGATAATCAGCTAGTTATATAAAATATTTAAAATAACATAACTTATTGATTATCAATCACTTACAAAAAATGTCTGAAGTACTGTTGGAAGAAATTGAAAAAATAAATTGTTTTAGTTCCTACATAGGCAATTTACGGTTCGGCTTGGTTTATGGACAATGAATAAAAACGAGCCATTGAAACTAAAAAAACAGACTCACTACTTATTGATTATCAGTCAGTTATGCTATGAAAATATACTCCTTCAGCAATTCCCACTATAAAATAATTAAATAAATGTTAAAATTTTAATTTAATATGCTAAAAAAGGTGCTAATTTATAAATCGTTGATAATCAATACATTAACTGTATTTTCATTCAATTGCCCTTAGCGAAATACCTAGAATTTTGCCCGCCAGACCGTAAAAATTCATTATGAAGCGAGCAAAGCGAGCGACTCAATGAATTTTCGGTCTGGC